>JANYDX010000484.1 GCA_025363395.1 Verrucomicrobiota bacterium | reverse complement strand
CCCGGATTGGAAACGCAAAGATGCATGACCGATCCGCCAATGCGGGCCGAAATCACCACTTCGCCGCCATCGCGTCGGACCGAGATGCCATATTTGACCGCGTTTTCCACGAGGGTCTGCAAGAGCATGGGTGGCACCGGTTGCAAACGCGCCGCTTCCTCCACTTCCCAGCGCACACGCAGCCGTTCCTCGTGCCGGATCTGTTCGAGGGTCAGGTAGTCCTCGACGGCCTGAAGTTCGTCCTTGAGCAATACCGTCTCGAGCTGGCCCGATTGCAGCGAATAGCGGAGAATATTAGCCAGCCGCGTGACCGCCTCACGCGCCCGGGGCGCATCCTCGTCGATCAGCGCCCGGAGACTGTTGAGGGAGTTGAATAGAAAATGCGGATTCACCTGCGATTTCAAGGCGCGCAGCTCGGCCTCCTTGACGTTGGCGGCGAGACTCAACTGTTCGATCTGCATCCGCTGCACCCGGTCCAGGATGTGGTAGGAAAAGTAGATGCTCTGCCAGCCGACCAAGAGAACGCTGCCTTGAAACCAGCTCGCCAGCAGAATGAAACCCCAGCCGAATTTTGCCGGCCAGGGCAGGCCGACCACGCCATAAAAATAACCATAGCCGATCGCGCTCCACATCAGCGAAAGCCCCGCGGCCATCAGCAAGACCCGGGGGACCAACGCCTGCCAGCCCATCTGTTTCCATCCCCAGCGCGTCATGAACGGACGCGAATAATGCGTGAGCATCAAACCGAGCAAGATCACCATCACGAAAATGGCGGTTTCAGAATATTTATCGCGGACACTCTGGGCTCCCGTGCCGACTGCGTTCGAGAAATAGAGCTGCATCCCCAGGTAGACGCCCCATCCGCCAAGCTGGCAAAAGACATAGAGCTGTTCCTTCGCCCGCTGTACCTTAGCCGGGGAATCGATCACTGTTTTCATCACCGTAACAGAGCGAACCACAGGGCCACCCCGGGCGGCAAGCCCGGCGGCGCCCAGCGGCGACAATATGCGTCCCTCTTTAACGGCCATGACCGAGTTAATCTGCCGCGGACCGGTTTGCGCAGTCGTAAAGGGACAAACGGCACTTCGGCGGGATGAGTGGATTCAACGGAAGGTTGCTTTGGCCGGAAGAATCATCTTCGGTGCCGTCGACTTGCAGTGAACTTTAACGCTGCCGGCGGGCCATGGAAAACCTTGCGCGCCCGGCCGGCGGCAAATCGAGTTGGCTGCCACCCCACCCACTCCCTTCCGTGAAACATTCCGTTTTAGTCGTTGGCAGTTTCAACCAAGATCTCGCGTTCGACGTGAAGGAATTTCCCAGACCGGGCGACGAAGTGGTCGGCGATTTTCGGGCCAGTCCCGGCGGCAAGGGCTTCAACCAGGCGGTCGCCGCCACCCGTGCGGGCATTCCGACCTTGTTCTGCGGCGCCGTGGGTCCCGACGCCTTCGGGTCCGACGCACACAAATTTGCCCGCGCGGCCGGGGTTCAGGTCCACTTCGTCAAGAAGCCAAAGCATGCCACCGGAGTCGCGGTCATCACCGTGAATGCCGCGGGCGAAAATCACATCATTGTTTCTCCCGGCGCCAATTTCGGACTGCGGCCGCGCGACATCCCACCTACGCTGTTTGCCTCCGCTCAAGTCGTCGTGTGTCAGGGTGAGACGGACTACAGCACGGTGGCCCATGTGTTGCGAATGGCCCGACGCCACGGCGCGATCACCGTTTTCAACCCGGCGCCCATGCGCGCCGGATTCGATCCCGGCCTTCTCCGGCACACGGAAGTGCTGGTACCCAATGAAGCGGAATTTATCGCGTTGTTGAAACACCGGCCGAAGGCCGCCGCGCTCCTGCGCACGACGCCCTTCAATGCACAGGGGGAATTTGCCGAAGCCTCACTGCGCTCGCTTAAAGCCGACGCCTTTCACCACCTGTGCCGCTCGCTGGAAGTACCTGTCGTCATAGTCACGCTCGGGTCCCGCGGTTGTTTCGTTTCCCAGCCGGATGTTTTCATGCGCATCAACGCGCACGAAGTCGAAGTGGTCGATACCACCGGGGCCGGCGATGCGTTTGTCGGCGGATTTGCCGCCGGATTGGTGAAGTTCAAACACAACGCATTTGAAGCCGCCCATTACGCCAGTGCAGTCGCCGCCCTTTCCGTCATGCAGCCGGGGGCGGCACCCGCCATGCCGATCAGCCGCGAAATCGCACGTTTTTTGAAAAAGCGCGATCACGCCTAATTGTTCGGAATAAAGCCTGCGCCCTTGGGATCGAAAAGTTTTTTTGCATAGAACGGCGCGTATTGGGTGACGCCCAGCACACCGAGTACAAAAAGGGCGTCGCGATAAGGTCCGCCGAGGAAAATCCCCAATAGGCCGCAGCCCTCCGCCAAAGCCATCCCGACAATAAACATCACCAAGGCGCGCCCGGAGTCCGTGTAGCGCGGCAACACCAGCCAGCGAATCACCACGCTCACAAACAGTGGGACGAACCCAATGAGATTGACCAGCAGGTCGGCCGACGAAGGTGCCGGCAGTGGTTTGCTCCGGGCGAGGAAAATATAAATCACGCAGAGCCCGGCCAGAATGCCGGACCAGATAATCCACCAGATCAATAATTGCGCCTTGATGCGCTGAGTTTCGGTTTCGGGAATCATACTTATGCTCCGATGGGGTGCCAGATGGTCTTGAATTCGACGTGGGCGCGGATTTCGTAAACTCCCTCAACCTTGTCCGAGAACCAGTCGACCGGCTCCTCGGCCGGGGTGAGCTTGACGCGTTTGACACTGTCGGCGGCGGCGAGCTTGAGCTGCTTGCGTTCCTCGGCGCTGGCCACGCCGGCGATGGCGCGCAGATGGGTGTGCGTCGCGAAGGTCGGCACCAGTTCCTTGCGAAAACCAGTGAGCAGGTTGACGACGCCGCCGGGCAGATCGCTCGTCGCCAGCATCTCGCCCAGCAGGATGGCCGGATAGGGCTGCGCGGTGGAAGCGAGAGCCACCACCGTGTTGCCCGCCGTGATCGCCGGAGCAATGAGTGAGACCAGCGCGAGCAACGGCGCCTCCTCCGGTGCGAGCAGACCGATGATGCCCATGGGCTCGGTGACCGTGAAATTAAAGTGTGGCGAGGCCACGGGGTTCACATTGCCCAACACCTGTTCATATTTATCCGCCCAACCCGCATAGTGGATCAGCCGGTCGATTGTGGCGGTGATTTCCCGGGCGGCGGCAGACTTGGAGAGCGGGCGCGCCCGTCCGCGGGCTTTTCCATTCCGCGGGGAGGTCGCCGCGGCTCCCAGCCTGAGCGCATCAGCCATGTCGGCTTTGCGGGCTTCCAGCATCTCGGCCAGCCGGTAAATGATCTGGCCCCGATTGTACGGCGTCCGCTTCGCCCAGCCGGGGCCGGCCTTGGCGGCAGCTTCGACGGCATTGCGCAAATCCTTCCGTGTGCACTGCGGGATGTTGGCGAAGAAATTGCCGGCAGCGTCCCGCAGCGGAAAGGTGCGCGCGCTTTCGGATCGGATGAACGCTCCGCCGACGTACACTTTGGGGGTTTTGGTGATGGTTAGGCGGGTCATGGGGATGTGCCGGTTTCAGCCTGGGTTTCGATGGACGAATGCTCGTCCTGCAGGTAGATTTGCTCCCGGTAGTTGCGGGCCACTACGACCCACGCGGCCACGCAGCCGATGGAAAGCGCGGCAAAAAAATTATAATAAGCGGCTCCGTGCAATTTCGTGGTGCCGTCCGCATTAGCGATGAAAACGTGCACCAATGCGGTGAAGGCGTTGCCGGCCGAAATGGAAAGCAAATAGAGCGACATAATGATCGACTTCATGTGCCGGGGAGCCTGCGTGTAGGCAAATTCTAAAGCGGTGATTGAAACCATCACCTCGCCGGCGGAGAGCAGTGCGTAAGCGGGCATCTGCCAGCCTATGCTTGGTTTTAAGCCGGCTTGGATCTGCGTCTCGATCCAGCCGCTGACGAGAAACGAAGATCCGGTAACGATCAGGCCGAGGCCGATCTTTCGCAACGCCGTGAGCGGAAAAAAACGGCTGATCGCGGGATAGATCACATATTGGAACAGCGGAATGAATCCCAGAATCATGACCGCATTCACCGCCTGAATTTGGGAAGAGAGCCAGGTGATGCCGAGGAAATGCAGCTCCATTTTTTCGGCCTGCAACACCCACTCGCCGCCGCTTTGATCCCAGAGCGACCAGAAGACGGCCACGAAGACGAAAAGCACGGCGAGTCGTCCGATCGCGGACAGTCCCTCGCGGTTGAAGGTGTCACGAAGGAAGGTTTTCCCGCCGGGAGGGATATGGGCAAATTTGTAGCGGCCGGACCAGAAACCCAACGTCGCGACCAGCATCAAAATGGCCGGCACGCCAAATGCCCAGGCCGGGCCGTAGTTATTGAGCAGCCACGGCACGAGAAGGATCGAGAAGAAAGACCCAAAATTTATCGAGAAATAGAACCAGCCAAACGCCCGTGAAACCAAGTGTTGGTTTTTCGCGCCAAACTGGTCGCCCACATGCGCGGAAACACACGGCTTGATGCCGCCGGCGCCAAGCGCGATAAGTCCGAGCCCCAATCCGAGACCGAGCCGTGTGTTGTCGGCGGCGAGTACGATACTCCCCAGGCAATACACCAGCGAGAGCCAGATGATGGTGCGGTATTTTCCCCAAAAAGCATCGGAAACTATCGCCCCCACGGCGGGGAAAAAATAATTGGATGCCACAAACCAATGATACCACTGATTGGCTTCGTTTTCTCCCATGGTGGCCTTCACGCCGGAGCGATTCACCAAATACTGGGTCATGAACACGACCAAAATGGCGCGCATCCCGTAGAAATTAAATCGTTCCGCCGCCTCATTGCCGATAATGTACGGAATGCCGGGCGGCATCTGGTCCGTCTTCAGCGGTGCGGTAAAAAATTTCGCGTCCGACATCGAAGGCGTCAGGCCAGTTTGCAGTAATCGAAGAGGCCTTGCCGGCCGCCCTCGCGGCCGAAGCCGGATTCCTTGTACCCGCCGAAGGGCGACGCCGGATCGAATTTGTTAAAGGTGTTCGCCCACACCACCCCCGCTTTCAGCTCCGTCGACAGCTTGAGGATGCGCGAGCCCTTGTCCGTCCATACGCCGGCGCTGAGGCCGTAGGCCGTGTTGTTGGCCTTTTCCACCGCCTCTTCCAGCGTCCGGAAAGTGAGCACGCTGAGCACCGGGCCGAAAATTTCCTCGCGCGCGATGCGGTGGCTCATGCTGACATTCGAGAAAATCGTCGGGCGGAAATAGTAACCCCTCACGGGCAGCTTGCACGGAGACTGGAACAGGGTGGCGCCTTCCTTCACGCCGGAAGCAACGAGGCGTTGGATCGTGGCGAGTTGTTCCTTGGAGTTGATGGCGCCAACATCCGTATTCTTGTCGAGTGGATCGCCGACCCGCAGCACCTCGATGCGGTGCTTGAGTTTGGCGAGAACGTCGGCGGCGACGGATTCCTGCACCAGCAGCCGTGAACCCGCGCAGCAGACGTGGCCTTGGTTGAAGAAAATCCCGTTGACGATGCCCTCGACCGCTTGGTCGAGCGGTGCGTCGTCAAACACGATATTCGCCGCCTTGCCGCCGAGTTCCATGGTCATCTTCTTCTCGGTCCCGGCGAGCGAACGCATGATGATTTTCCCGACCTCGGTCGAGCCGGTGAACGCCACCTTCGCGGCGATCGGATGCGTCATCACCGCCGCGCCCGTGTCGCCGAAACCAGTCACAATATTGACCACGCCGGGCGGCAGGCCCGCATCCTGAAAAATCTCCGCAAGCTTCAGCGCGGTGATGCTGGTGGTCTCCGCCGGCTTGATGACCACGCAATTGCCCATCGCCAGGGCGGGCGCAATTTTCCATGCGAGCATGAGCAGCGGAAAATTCCATGGAATGACCTGCCCCACCACGCCGAGCGGGGCGGCGCGGCGGCCGGGGGCCACGTAGTCGAGCTTGTCGGCCCAGCCGGCATGATAGAAAAAATGTGCCGCCGCCATCGGCACGTCGAAGTCGCGAGATTCCTTGATCGGCTTGCCGCCATCCATGGTTTCCGCGACGGCAAATTCGCGGGCGCGGTCCTGCAGCAACCGCGCGATGCGGTAAATATACTTGGCGCGATCCCGGCCGGCCATTTTTCCCCAAGCGCCGTCGTAGGCTTGCAGCGCCGCCCGGTATGCGGCATCGACGTCCGCGGCATTAGCGTGGGCGATATCGGCCAGTTTTTTCTCATTCCCTGGATTGATGGAATCGAAATATTTTCCGGAAGCTGGCGCGACAAACTTCCCCCCGATGAACAGATCGTAACGCGCTTTCAGCTTGGGATCGGCCGTCTCGGGAGCGGGATCGTATTCCCAGAGGTCGCCAAAAATAAGCCCGGGCACCGGCCGGCCGCTGGCGCGAGGGGTGGGGTGCGAGGATTTTTCAGTGGTGAGTGTCGCCATGGGAAAGGATCAGTAGGATTCCGCCGCTTCGCTGAAATAGTATGGCGCCTGATAGGCGCCGGTCTTTTGTTTTTCAATCTGTCGCAGCAGATCGTTCAACAAGGACGAAGCACCGAAACGATAGCGCGTATTATTGAGCCACTCGTCGCCGAGGGTTTCCTTGATGGCGACGAGGAATTGGAGCGCCTGTTTTGCCGTGCGGATGCCGCCAGCTGGCTTCATGGCAATCGGAATCCCCGTCTCGAGGTAGAAGTCGCGGATCGCCTCGATCATCA
>JANYDX010000442.1 GCA_025363395.1 Verrucomicrobiota bacterium | reverse complement strand
TTTTCTCGACGGCTACCGGGGTTATGTTTTCTGCCGGCTGATGGCGTGGTATGAATTTCTCAATGCCGCCAAGGCCCGGGAGCTGCGCCGCAACGCAGAGGGTAAATCGTGAGCGACGCTTCACCACGGGTCATTTTCGTCAACCGGGTCTACTGGCCTTCAACCGAGGCGACCGCGCAATTACTGACGGATCTAGCCGAAGGACTCGCCGCGGGCGGTTGGTCGATCCACGTGATCGCCGCGGGCGATACATCCACCCAACACAATGGCGTGACGATCCACCGCACCGGCGCGGGCGAGCATCACCGCGGCATGATTTCCCGGGCCTTGAACTACCGGCGGTTTCTCCGCGCAACGCGCCGGAAACTTGCCGGTTTGGTGCGGCCCGGCGACTTGGTCGTCGCCATGACCGACCCGCCCATGCTCGGCGCCGCCGTGGTGCGCGAAGCCACCGCACGGGGCGCGCAGGTGATCCACTGGATTCAGGACATTTATCCTGAAATTGCCTCAGTGCACTTTGGTCCGCTGGCAGGATTCATTCTCACTCCGCTAAAAATTAACCGCAACGCCGCCTGGCTTGGCGCCCGCGCGAGCGTCGCACTCGGAGAAGACATGGCTCAGGCCCTTGCCTTGAACGGAGTGCCGCGGGAGCGAATTTTCCTGATCCCCAACTGGGCGCCTCGTGAACTTCACGTCCCGGCTTCGGCGAAGGCGATTGCCGAGCGTCGCGACCAGTGGGGCTTTGGAGGAAAATTTGTTGTCGCGTACTCGGGCAACCTCGGGCGGGTTCACGAATTTGCCACCATTTTAGACGCTGCCGAGCAACTCAAGGGCGATGACCGGATTGTTTTTATTTTCATTGGCCGGGGTGCACGTTTCACGGAGGTCGCCACGCTCGCCCGGCGGCGAGGACTGGACAATATCCGTCTGTTGCCACCGGAGCCACGCGAGGGGCTGGCCGCATCGCTGGCGGCCGCGGATGCGCACCTTGTGACCTTGAGACCCGACTACGCCCGGCTCGTCTATCCCAGCAAACTCGCGGGTGTGCTCGCAGCCGGCCGGCCGGTTTTGTTCGTCGGTCCACCGCACGGGGACATAGCGCAGTTGTTAAAACAGGAGAATTGTGGCGCCGCTTTCGCACCCGGTGATGCCGCCGCCATGGCGGAAACGATTGGCCGCTGGCGCGCAGAACCCGGTTTGCCGGTCCGACTCGGCGCGAACGCCCGGACTGCATATGAGCGCCGCTTTACTTTCGCGGCTGCGCTGGACCGCTGGGAGGAATTGCTGCGCAGTTTCGCCGGTCGGCCGTAAGTTCGGTTTGCCTTGCGCCACGTCGCTCCCGTTAATCTCTCCACGAATGACACAGGGAAGATCCACCACCTTGGCCCTCGTGACGCTGGACACCGTCATGGTATTCCTCGTGTACAACTTCGTGGCTTGGGCGCGGGGCGTGGTGCATTGGGAAGCACCAATCATGGCCCCGATGATTCTGCCGGTGTTGATGCACATTCTCGCGCTCTACCTGATCGATGGTTACAGCCGGCGAACGGACATGATGTCGGTCACTTACACCAGTCTGCACACGATCTCACTCGTGGTGGTTCTTTTGTTGATGCTGTTGCTCACTTTCGTGGTGATCCCGGCGGGATTTCCCCTGCAAGTCAGCCGCTTCGTACCGGCGGTCGCCTGCGTGATTCTGATCCCCGCCACCCTGGGCTATCGGCGGTTTTTTTATCAGCGTCAGCAAGCCCGCAAGCAGGACCGCTATTTTCTCTTCCTCGGCAGTCCGGAAAACTGTCTGGCCTTCAAACAAGACTGCCGGCGCATCGGCATGACGCAGTCCGTACTGTATGCCACGCATGCGACCTTCGTCCCCGGTCTCGAACCGCCCGCGCCCGGCGCCACGATGCCGCCGTTCGGGGACGCCGGCCATTATCTGGAACAATACCACGGAAGGATTGACGCCATCATTCTGCGTGAAACGAGCGAGGAGCTGCCTGCCGCAGTCGCGCAAAAACTCGTCGAGTTGCATTTCTCCGGTGTGCCCACCTATACGCTCGAACTCTTTCACCAGGTGTACTGGCGGAAAATCCCGCTGTATCGGTTGAACCAAACTTGGCTCTTTCAGGAAGGATTCCAGATCGCGCGCGAGCCGGTCTTCGAACGGCTGAAGCGGCTCAGCGACATCGTGCTCGCTTCGCTTGGGCTGCTGCTAGCGCTGCCTTTTCTGCCAATCGTGGCTGCGGCTATTTGGGTTGGAGACCGCGGCCCGGTCTTTTTTTTCCAGCCGCGAGTCGGCAAAAATCGAGTCATCTTTAACATCGTCAAACTTCGCACCATGCGCTCGCAGGAGGGTGGCGAAGTTTACACCGGCGCCAATGACAGCCGGATCACCCCCATCGGCCGTTTTCTCCGGGCCAGCCGGCTGGATGAGGTGCCGCAAATCTGGAATGTGCTGGTGGGCGACATGAGCCTGATCGGTCCCCGCGCTGAATGGACGCGGTTGGTCGAGGATTATGAAAAGAGAATCCCCTGCTATCACTTCCGGCATCTCGTCAAACCCGGCATCACCGGATGGGCGCAGGTGAACTATCCCTACGGCGCAAACCTGGAGGACACCCTCCGCAAACTGGAATATGATCTCTACTACATCCGCTATTTTTCCTTCGTGCTGGATGCATCGATCGTGTTGAAGACGATTCATATCATGCTTTTTGGCAAAGGTCGCTGAGTGAGAGTCACCCCGAAGCCATGGGCTCGCCAAGCCGAATTCCCGTTTTCCGCTATAGGGCCGCTGCGTGGGGCGACCCGACAAGTTCGAGACCATTTCTTTTCGGTGTTATCCGTGTATTCGATGGTTCTTCCGCATCTGATATTGGACTAAGCGGCAACAGCGCGCTACTCTCTCATCCGTGGCTAAAATAAAAACTTACGATCTGATCTGCATCGGCGGCGGCAGCGCCGGCTTCAATGCCGCGCGCGTGGCCACCGGTCTCGGAAAAAAAGTCGCCGTTATCGACGGTGCCCGACAGCTGGGCGGCCTGTGCATATTGCGGGGCTGCATGCCGTCCAAAACACTCATCTACGCGGCCGAAGTTCTCCACCTTGCCCAACACGCGGCCAAATTCGGACTGAAGGTCACCGGAGCCCGGGCCGACATGACCGCCATCCACGCCCGAAAAAAACGCATCATCGGTGATTTCGCCCGCTACCGCGTTGAGGCTCTAAAAAAAGGAAAGTTCGATCTGCTTCGCGCCCACGCCCGCTTTCTCGACCCGCACACCCTCCTGCTTTCCGACGGCACGACTCTGCGCGGCAAAAAATTCCTGATCGGCACCGGCTCGAAAGTCAGCGTGCCGCCCATCCCCGGACTCCGGGAAACCAAATGCTGGACCAGCGACGATGTCCTCGATCTGGATTTCGTGCCCAAGAGCGTGATCGTGCTGGGGGGCGGCATCGTCGCCTGCGAGCTAGCCCAGTATCTCAACCGCATCGGCACCAAGGTAACGCTCATTCAACGCAGCCCCAATATCCTGCGCGACCATTCCGAGGAGGCGTCCGATGTCGTGCAACAGGCGTTTGTCGACGAGGGCATCGAGCTGTTTGCCGGCACGCAGCTCCAATCGATCGACGGAAATAAGCGGGGCGTGACCGCCGGCTTTTTGCACGATGGGAAAAAAATTGTGCGCCGCGCCGCCCATTGTTTCAACGCGCTCGGCCGCGAACCCAATACCGCCGGTCTCGATCTGACCGCGGCGGGAGTGAAAGCGAAACCGAATGGACAGATCATCATCAATCGCTGGCAGCAGACCAGTGCACCGCACATCTACGCCGCCGGCGATTGCTCGGGGCCGGTGGAGGTCGTCCATATCGCCATCGCCCAAGGCGAGCTCGCCGCCCGCCACGCATTCAAGGCCAAAGGAATTAAGCCCGTGGATTTTTCGCTCCTGCTCAATGTTGTTTTCACCGATCCCCAGCTCGCAACCATCGGCGCGCTTGAAAGCGATCTGGTCGAACGCGGCGTAAAATACCTCAGCGCCTCGTATCCCTTCAACGATCATGGCAAGTCTATCCTGATGGAAGCCAACTATGGCTATGTGAAGATCCTGGCCGAACCAAAACGCGGGCGCATTCTCGGCGCGGAAATTGTCGGCAAGGACGCCGGGGAACTCATTCATTGCTTCTCCACTCCGCTGGCGATGCGCGCCACCGTGCACGACATGCTGCGCGCGCCGTGGTATCATCCCACACTAGCCGAGATCCTCACCTACCCGCTCGAAGACATCGCGGAGAGGCTGGGCAAGTAAGTTCTCGCCGAGCAAGCGATGGCGCCCGCACTCCAGCCCTTCCTCATCTGAAGCCACGGCGACCTCGCCGTGGTCTTTTACTCCTCCAAGCCGAAGCAGCCTCCCCTCGTTTTTGTAGGAGCCGGCTTGCAGGCGATTCGGAACGCCCACCAACGGAGCAACGCAGCATCGCCTGTAAACAGGCTCCTACATTCCGAGCGAGCCGCGACAGAGACCGCAGCGAGGTCGCGGAGGCTCCAGAATAGGGCGGATTGCTTACCCCGACGATCTCCATCGCGATTTAGTCGAAACCATCCGGCGAATAAGACTTCCGGTAAAATGCTACGCGCGGCCGAGCAATTCCTCGGCGTGCGCCAGGGCACTCTTGGCCGTGCGATCACCGAGCATGCGGGCGAGTTCACTAACGCGAGTTTTGCGTTCACCGTGAATCGCGGAGATGTCCACGCTGGCGCGGTCGCCGCTCTGGTCCTTGGTCACCACAAAATGATTTTGCGCCTGCGCCGCGACCTGCGGCAGATGCGTGACGCATAACACCTGGTGCTTTTCAGCAATGTTGGCCATTTTTTCACCGACGATCCGGCCGATTTCGCCGCCGACATTCGCGTCCACTTCGTCAAACACCAGCAGCGGCACGTCGTCGATTTCAGCGAGAACAGTTTTCAGCGCCAACATCACGCGCGCCAGTTCGCCACTCGAGGCAATGCGGTGCAACGGCAGCGGCGGTTCGCCGACATTGGGTGAAAACAAAAACTCCACGCCGCAGTCACCGTGCGGCCCCAGCTCGGCCAGCGGCAGCAGCTTCACCTGAAAATCGGCTTTTTTGAATCCGAGCTGGGCGATGACCTTCGCTCCAGCCCGAGCCAACTGTGCGGCGGCTTTCTCCCGTGTGAGTCGGAGTTCAACGGCCAGCTTACGCGCCGTTTTGAGGGCCTCCGCGATCTGGTTCTCCAATTTGGCCAGGGAACCCTCGACGTCGCTCTGCAGTTCCAGTCGTCGGCGCATGTCGTCGCGGGCCGCAACCACCAGCTCGACTTTGCTGCCGTGCTTCCGCTTCAGATCCAGCCATGAGTTCATCCGCGCTTGAATTACTTCGGCCTGTTCCGGATCGAAGTTGAGCGATTGCGCGAGGGAGGAAAACTCCGCATCCAGATCGCCGAGTTCGACCGAGGCCGAGAGCAACCTGTCCACGAGTGGCTTGCTCGCGGCGTCGAGTGACTCGAGCTGCCGACCTTCGCGCAGCAAGGCCGCCAGCCGTCCGAGCAGCCCTTCCTCGCCGCTGAGTCCGTTGCTGAGTCCCGCGGCCAGTTGCATGATATCCTGCGCACTTTGCTGCCGCTGGTAGTCGCGCTCCAGAGTGGTGATCGCCTCTTCCGTCAACTCGAGTCCGTCGATTTTGGCCAGCTGCAGCTTGAGAAACTCAATCTGATCGGCCGACAATTTTTCGGCGCCGGCCAGACGGACGCGCTCGTCCACGACTTCGCGCCAGGCGCGGTAATGCAGCTGATATTTTTCGAGGGCCGCCTCGTTTTTGGCGAAAAGATCGAGCAGCTCCCGCTGGCAGCCTTCCTTGAGCAGGCGGCGCGGTTCACCCGGGCCGTGGAAATCGATCCAGTATTCGCCCAGTTCCTGCAATGCGGTGAGCGTGGCCATGCTGCCGTTCACGGAAATTTTCGGGGGTTTGTCGCGCGGGAGGCTGCGTTTGAGAATCAGCACACCGTCATCGCAGGGCGGCAGATCGAGCGCGAGCAGCTGGGCGTCAAGTTTTCGGCTGTCCGTGAAGAAAAGCGCAGCTTCGACTTCAGTCGCCGACGCTCCCTGCCTGATGATCGTTTTGTCCGCCCGGGCCCCCGCCAGGAGGGACAGCGCGCCGAGCAGAATACTCTTGCCGGCGCCCGTCTCGCCCGTGACCGCGGTGAAACCCGTTTCGAAGTCCAACTCGACCTCCTCAAGCAGGGCCAGATTGCGGATGCGGAGGCTTTGCAGCATGTGGGCAGGTGTTTACCTGCCACCCGTTTAAATGCACGCGAAAAGCATGGAATAGGCCTTCCCTCGCAGCCAAAGATTTTTACTTGCACCCGCCCGCCCGCCTCCTTCATACATTCGCCTTTGGGGACCTTTAGCTCAGTTGGTTAGAGCGTTTCGTTGACATCGAAAAGGTCACTGGTTCGAGTCCAGTAAGGTCCACCATTACAACAAGTTTTTTGCTTTAAGCACGTTGTGCGAATTGGAAATAGGGAAACCGCGCAACTGCTAACGACACTCCTGACGGGTCCCGCGAACTTGTTTAAGTTTTGGTCGTTGTTTGCTGCGGAAATGGAAGCCGTTGATGCATTCCGGCGTTCCAGAAGTATAGATTGTCCGGTGGCACTCACCTATCTGGGGCTCACCCCTTCCAGCGGACGGGCCCATTCATTTGAAGTTCAATCGTGGCTGATGTAAACGGAAAGGCCGCTCAGAAATGGGCGGCCTTTTTATGTCATGCGTATGCCAACCGATCCGTTCGGTGCACAATGGATAACTCTAACTGTAATTCTCGGCATGTCAGAACCAGCGTGGAACGAATGAGGTTTAGCTACGTAACGGTTTAAGCGAACACCCGTCGCCGCGCAACTAGGCTTAAACCAATCAACCCCAGGCCAAGCAACATGAGAGTGCTGCCACCTTCCGGAACCTGCTGACTGGCGGAGAACGAGAAAACGCCTGTCGCGGCTGGGTCTTGAGTGGTGAACGACCAACTACCAAGTGCCGACGATAGGCCGGGACCGTTGAGCCAGCCCGTGCCCTGCACAAACACCGCGCCGAAACCTTGGAATATGATGGACGACGAGACCAGATCGAAGCTGAACCCGTTCACTGACCAGAGGGTTTTAATCGCGCCAGAGTTGAAGCTCCAAGGTGCGGTAAAACTCACAGACGTAAGAACAGGCAGTGCCGAAAAGGACCCCCAACTGCTTTCCACAACCGGATTGATCCAAGAGGTAACTTTCGTAGCGGTACCAGCCGAACTAGTATCAAGGGTGGCGGCACCTGCAAAGGTGATGCTCCCTGTAATCGGATCAGCCACGACCGTGCTATTAATCGCGAATGCGAATAGCACCGCCGCGGTGATTTTGAATAGATAATTTTTCATAGGATTTGGGTTTTATTTCCGGCCGTAATGGGCAAAGACCACTCCGACAGGAACTCTACTATTATAGGCAGGCCGCGCCGTTTCGATATGGGGTGTAGACCCACAGGCCAGTTTCCTGCATGCGGCTCGCCTTGGGCCTTTTTCCGCCATCACTCTCCGCCACTACGAGGCGGGACGGGGCCGACGGCGAGCCTTGAGCCGCGATGTCAGCCCACACAGCTTGGGCGGTCTTTTGTGCCGCGAGGCCCAAGTTTGGTCTGATTTCTTCGACCGGAGGGGTGAGTGCGCCAGTAGGCGTAGACCCCATATTTATCTTCGCAGCGCACGCGTAGGGTAAGTGCGGATAAAGCCACGCGACCACCTCGCACAAACGGGCCGCCTTATCCGCCACTTTCCGAATGAAAACTCACTTCAAGCCGCCGCTACTTATTCCACGAACAACCAGCTGCCATTGGACAAAACCGCGATGGGGGCGGCCGGGAGCAGAGTTTGATAACATCGGGTTGATCGAATCATTTCCGCAGATTTTTCATATTCCAAAATTTACCTCGCCCTTCACGCGGCGCATCCAATGAAAAAAACGAACCCAACCATTCTGGCGGTGGATGACGATCCGCATGGCCTTTTCTTTCTACTCGAGGCATTCAAAGCCGCCGGCATTGCTGCAAAAATCCAGACGGCGGACAGTGGATACGCGGCAATCGCTTATATCATGGGAGAGGGAAAATACGCTGATCGCACCCTGTTCGGCTTCCCTGATTTTGTGATCACGGATCTGAAGATGCCCGGCATCGATGGTTTTGGGGTGCTGGAATTTTTTAAGAAAAACCGGGCTTCCGCCACCATTCCGGTCGCGATGCTTTCGGGTTCGCAAGACAACGACGATATCAGGAAATCCTATTTGCTGGGCGCCAGCTCGTATCACCTGAAGCCGGGCGCACCTTCGGAATTGCGCGCGCTGGCCAAAGCCCTCTTTGACTATTGGACGAGGTGCGAAATCCCCGACGTGGATCACGACGGGAATATGGTGGAAACCGAAAGCAGCCACAAGCTGGGCGAGCGATTTTCCTCTCTGGCCTCCCACGAGACTCCGAAGTGGGGCGACACAGGCAGCCCGAACCGCAGTCGGTGAGGCCGGCTCCTTAACAGTCCATGATTGCACGCGCGATGGTGAAAGCCCGGATTTCCGGTGGGCGGAAATGAACCGGATCGACTCAATCCGAACCAATGCCCGCATCCCAACAATACGAACTCCTGGCCGAGCGCCTGGTTGCGGCGGAACTCCGCGAACGAAACCCCTCGGACACCAAAGCCCGGGCGGCCTTCCGCGTATGGGAGAAGCTGCGCCGCCACCTTTCCGTGCTGTCCGGAAACGTGGCAGTGTGCGCTCTGCTTTCCCGTGCCTTGACGCTGGCAAAAGGGGAAACCCCGTGGCTCGTCCGACTGGGCATGAATTCCGAGGGCTCTCTGACAGTACCGCCGGAGATGGCCACTCAACTGGGACGAAACGAAGCCGCGGCGGGCGCCATTGCGCTTATCGCCCATATTCTAAAACTGCTGGTCACTTTTATAGGCGAAGCTTTGACACTGCGCCTCGTGCATGACGTGTGGCCGAAGGCGGCCCTGAAAAAATCTCCAACCGGTGAGGACTCAGTATGAAAACATCGCCAACCAAGACCGCCCGAAATCGCCCACCCAAAAAAACCGCACCGGCCGGAAAGGTCACCATCCGCCAGTTACCAACGGGCGTTCGCGGGCTCGATGAGATCCTGGGCGGCGGCATTCCGGAATTCTCCTTCACAATCATTGCGGGCTCGCCGGGAAGCGGAAAGACCACCCTGGCCCACCAATTTATGTTCGCCAACGCCACGCGAAAGAAACCGGCCATCTATTTCACCGTGTTGGGCGAGCCTGTAATGAAAATGCTGCGTTACCAACAGCTGTATTCGTTCTTTGATGAAACCAAGTTGAACGACTCCATCCGGTTCATCAACCTGGGCGATATTTTGTTGAAGAGGGATTTGAATGCCGTTCTGGATGCCATTATCCAGGCAGTGGAAGAGAGCACGCCTGGAATCGTAGTGGTCGATTCGTTTCGGGCCGTACTACGAACCAACGCGGTCGGCGGTGCGAACGATTTGAAACTCCAGGCTTTCACGCAGCGCCTCGGCATGCTGCTGACGAATTTTCAAACCACCACTTTCCTCATCGGCGAATACACGGAGGGCGAGTTGCGCGACAATCCGGTGTTCACCGTCGCAGACGGTCTGCTCTGGCTCTCGCAAGTAACCGAACGGAACTCCGTCGTGCGCAAGTTGCAGGTGGTAAAACTTCGCGGCCAGGCCACGGTGCCCGGCTTGCACACGATCCGGATTG
>JANYDX010000417.1 GCA_025363395.1 Verrucomicrobiota bacterium | reverse complement strand
ACGGTGCTTGCCGTCTATACGGGAACGTCTGTTTCTGCGCTGACAGCCATCGCCGCCAATGATGATGCGGAATTGCCGGTGGCGGGGGGCAATAATCCCCAGCGAAAGCGCACTAGCACCGTGACTTTTAACGCCATTGGTGGCACGACTTACTCGATCGCCGTGGACGGATGGGGCAGTATTGCCGACGGTGATGCCGGCACTTACACCGGAGCCATCAGACTTAACCTCACCTCTGCCTCAACCGCCGCTGTTGCTCCGGTCATCACGATCCAGCCACAGAGTCAAACGGTTGCGCTTGGTGCCAGCGTGAGCTTTACTGCCGCGGCAGGCGGCAGCCCGGCTCCGACCTTTCAGTGGAAAAAAGGTGGGTTGAATATTGTGGGCGCGACGAGCTCCGTGTACACGCTCGTGAATGTCCAGGCGACCAACGCAGGCAGTTACACTGTGTTGGCAACGAACAGCTCCGGCTCTGCCACCAGCAATGTGGCGGCATTGACCGTCATGGCATCCCCCGTTATCACGACCCAGCCGGTGAGCCAGGTCGTGGCGACGGGCCGCCCGGTGACATTTACGGCTGCGGCAAGTGGCACGCCGGCGCCCACGTACCAGTGGCAAAAGAACGGCGTGAATATCAGCGGCGCCACTGGCAGCTCGTACACGATTGCCAGTGTCGTGGTGGGCGATGCCGGCACGTACCGGATTATCGCCGTCAACGCTGCTGGATCCGTCGCCAGCAATGGCGCCACATTCACGGTCTTGGCCAATTCCAGCGGCGACTTCAATGCTGACGGCAAGCCCGATCTTCTCTGGTCGAACAGTCTCACGGGTGAGCGAGCCGTCTGGCTGATGAATGGCACCAACTTCCTGGCGAGTTCGACCCTGGGCATCTTTCCGCTCGAATGGACGATTGCAGCCACGGGTGACTTTAACAGCGACGGCAAATCCGACATCGTGTGGTCGAACAGTCTCACGGGTGAACGAGGGATCTGGCTGATGAATGGGACGAACTTCCTGGCGAGTTCGACGTTGGGGATCTTTCCGCTCGAATGGACGGTTGCGGCCACCGGCGACTTCAATAACGACGGCAAGCCCGATCTTCTCTGGTCGAACAGTCTCACGGGTGAGCGAGCGATCTGGCTGATGAATGGCACCAGCCTACTCTTGAGTTCAACGCTTGGAGTATTCCCACTGGAGTGGACGGTGGCCGCCACTGGCGATTTCAACAGCGACGGCAAGCCCGACATCATCTGGTCGAACTGCATCACGGGTGAACGAGCGATCTGGCTGATGAACGGGACGAACTTTCTCGCCAGCTCGACCCTCGGGATATTCCCCTTGGAATGGACGGTCGTCGGCACGGCGGATTTTAACGGCGACGGCAAGACCGACATTATTTGGGCGAACAGCCTGACGGGTGAGCGGGCGATCTGGCTGATGAATGGGACGAATTTTCTGGCGAGTTCCACGCTCGGGATCTTCCCCCTCGAGTGGACGGTTAAGAATTGAGCCGGGTAAGAGGACGATGGATTGCCATCGCTTGTGACTTGATTTGCCTTGTGCGGTGGAGTCTCAAGAAAAACTGACAAACCGCGCAGCTGTTCCGTGGATGACGCTGGTGCTCGCGCTGCTCGCGAGCCTGGCTCTGGTGTCTGACTCCGTGACCGGATGGCTGATCTATGACCGGGCGCTGATTTTCAAGGGGGAGATCTGGCGCATGTGGACCGGACATGTCGTGCATTTTGGTTCGAGTCATTTTATCTGGAATCTGGCGGTGTTCGTGCCCAGTGGCTGCTGGCTCGAACGTTTGTGGCCGGTGCGGACGCGATGGTTTTATCTGGCGTGTCCGCTGGTCATCTCTTTAGCGCTGCTGTGGCTCGATCCTTCACTCGTCCGTTATGCCGGGCTTTCGGGATTGGCCACAGGGATGCTGGTCTTGCTCGCGGGTCGTCAACTGGGCCGCCGGAAACAGGAGCCCGCTTGGTTTTGGTTGAGCGTGCTGATTCTGGTGGCCGCCAAGATTGTCCTCGAATTGTTCACGGGAACACCACTGCTCGTCAGTGGATTCGCGGATGTCCGGACGGTGCCGTTGGCGCACATCTTTGGCGCGGTGTGTGGCGTGGTGTTTTGGGCCGCGGCCCGGTGCGGGAAGTGAGCGAAAGCGTGGTATCCGATAAGCTCGTGTCACTGGTAGGAGCAAGACCTGTGTCCTGCATTGGGAGACGAGCCCGACCATTCGAAACGCGCAGATCCTACCCGCCCAGATACGCGGCTTTGAGTTCGGGATTGGTGCGGAGCTCGGGTGACGGGCCGTGCAACACCACCCGGCCGGTTTCCAGCACATAGGCCTCGTGGGAAATTTCCAGGGCGAGCCGGGCGTTTTGTTCGACGAGCAAAATGGTGAGGCCGTGATTCCGGTTAATTTCCACGATCTTCTCGAAAATGGTGCTGATCAGTTTCGGGGCGATGCCCAGGGAGGGTTCGTCGAGCATCAGCAGTTTCGGGTCGCCCATGAGCGCCCGACCGATGGCGAGCATCTGTTGTTCGCCGCCGGAGAGCGTGCCGGCTGCCTGGGTGAGGCGCTCCTTCAGGCGCGGGAAAATACTGAAAACATAATCGCGATTTTGGGCGATGCGGGCCTTGTCGCGCTGGAGATAAGCGCCCATGGCGAGATTTTCATCCACGCTGAGATTGGAGAAAATCATGCGTCCCTCGGGCACGTGGCAGATGCCGCGGGCCACGATCTGGTGGGGCGGGAGGCGGGTGAGGTCTTCGCCGTTGAAGTTGATGTGGCCGCTCTTCGCGCGCAGGAGGCCGGAGATGGTGCGCAGCGCAGTGGTTTTACCGGCTCCATTGGCCCCGATGAGCGTGACGATGCGGCCGGCCGCGATGGAAAACGAAACATCACCGAGCGCGCTGATGGCGCCATAGCAGACTTCAAGATTTTTGACGGTGAGCATTTGGGTTAATGGCCAATCCATGGTGCTGAGCACCCACACAGGTAGGATGTACTTGCTCCGTATGAATGGTTGAAGAACTCAGTGATGGGCCAGCGATTTTTCGTGATCCTCGCCGAGGTAGGCTTCGATGACCTTCGGGTTGGCCTGGATTTCCGCGGGTGCGCCCTCGGCGATCTTCACTCCGTAATCCAGCACGGCGATGCGCTGGCAGCAGCTCATCACCACTTTCATGGAATGCTCGACGAGCAGGACGGAGAGCTTGAATTCCTGCTGCACCAGTTGAATGAGGCGGATGAGTTCGATCTTTTCGGTGGGGTTCATCCCGGCGGCGGGTTCGTCGAGCAGCAGGACTTTCGGCCGGGTCGCCAGGCAGCGGACGATTTCGAGGCGGCGCTGTTCCCCGTACGGCAGACTTTTCGCGGGCGTATCGCGGAAGCGGCGCAAGTTGAAGATGTCGAGAAGTTCCTCGGCCCGCTGCAGGATGGCGGCTTCCTCGCGCTGAAAGCGTCCGAGGCGGATGAGCGACTGCCACGGACTGGTCGCCCGGTGGAGATTCATGGCCGCGCGCACGTTATCGAGGACGGTGAGCGAACCAAACAAGCGGATGTTTTGAAACGTGCGGGCTAGTCCCAGTTCGGCGCGCTCAAACGGCTTCAGACCGGCGAGGTCTTTTCCGGCCAGACGCACCGATCCCTCGGTCGGTGCGTAGACCCCGGTGATGAGATTGAAGATTGTGGTCTTGCCCGCGCCGTTGGGGCCGATGAGGCCCAGCAGCTCGCCTTCGTTGACGCTGAAGTCCACTGCGTTGACGGCGGTGAGGCCGCCGAAGCGAATGGTGACTTTATCGAGCTGGAGGAGCGGTGCAGACATCAGGATTTCGCTTTCCCGAGGTGGAAGTTGAACAGGCCCTGCGGACGCACGAGCATGAGCGCGATTAGCAGTGTGGAATAAATCACCATGCGATATTCCGCGATTGGCCGCAGCAATTCGGGGAGAAGCGTGAGCAGAACGGCGGCGAGGATGACGCCGAGGGTATTGCCCATGCCGCCGAGAATGACCATGACGACGATCTCGATGCTCTTGGTGAAATCGAAGCCGGTCGGGGTGATGGTCATCTTGAAGTGCCCGTAAAGTCCGCCGGCAATGCCGGCGAAAAAAGCGGCGGTGACGAACGCCACGATTTTATAACGCGTGGTGTTGAGGCCGACGGCCTCGGCGGCGATCTCGTCGTCGTGGGTCGCAAGGAAGCCGCGCCCGTAGGTTGAGTTGACGAGACACGTCACGGTGAAAATCGTTACGGCGACAAAAGCCAGCACCCAGAAAATGGAAGTGTAGGCGGGGATGCCGTTGAGGCCGAGCGCGCCGCCGAGTTTTTCGACGTTTTGAAAGATCACCCGGATGATCTCGCCGAAGCCGAGGGTGACCAGGGCGAGGTAGTCGCCTTTGAGACGAAGTGACGGCACTCCGACAATCAGGCCGGCGCCTGCAGCGCTGAGTCCGCCAGTGAGGAGGGCACCCAGGAAAAACAAGCCCTGCTGCCACACCGTGCCGCCGTCCGGCCCGAGGAATTTCGGGGCGAGGAAAATACTGACGGCCGCGGCGAGGTAGGCGCCCACGGACATGAATCCGGCGTGTCCGAGCGAGAACTGGCCCGTGTAGCCGTTCACCAGGTTGAGGGAAACGGCGAGGATGATATTGATGCCGATACCGGTGAGGACATCGAGGTGGTACGGATCGATGCGGTCGGAAAAATAAGAAATTCCGAAAGCCACGACCAGACTGGCGAGAAGGTAGAGATGTGGGCGTGGCATGAATTAACGAACGAGGATAACCGCACAACGCGGGGTGGAGACTTTAACCAAACCCGTTGGCCGCTGTGGTTCCTGGTGATTTTTTATGGCCATAAGATGCCCGGGGAGCTCAAACCTTTTCCACGGTGAATTTGCCCAGTAATCCAGCGGGACGGAAGAGCAGGATCACGATCAGAATGGCGAAGGCGATGGCGTCTTTGTAGGTGGACCACTCGCTGCCGCCGACGAATGTTTCCACGGTGCCGAGGAGGAGGCCGCCGAGCGCCGCGCCAGGAATATTACCGATGCCGCCGAGGATGGCAGCGACGAACGCTTTCAGTCCGGGCATTACGCCCATGAGAGGGTCGATGGACGGGTAGTTGAGCGCGTAAAGGATTCCTCCGGCGGCGGCCATTGCGGAACCGAGCGCGAAGGTAAAAGAGATGACGAAATCGTTATTGATGCCGACCAGCGAGGCCGCCCGGGGATTCAGCGACACGGCGCGCATGGCGGTGCCGATTTTTGTGCGCATGACGATAAACCGCAGGGCGAAAAGCAGGATCAGGGTCACGCTGATGACGAGGAGCTGGTTGCTGGAGATGGTGAGCGGGCCGAGATGGAAATTCGCCGAGGGAAAAATGGGTGGGAAAGTCCGCGGTGCGGCGCCGAAAACGAGCTGGCCGGTGTATTCCAGCAGCAGTGAAACGCCGATGGCGGTGATGAGCACGTTCAACGTGGGTGCACTTCGCAGCGGGCGGTAAACCAGACGTTCGATCAGCATGCCGAGCAGGGCGCAGCCGATCATGGCGGCGGTCAGGACGAGGAGGCCGCCCCACACCGTGCTCTCGGGGACGTGGTGGCCGAGGTAGTAGCCGATGAAGGCGCCGACCATGAATACATCGGAGTGAGCAAAATTAATAAACCGCAGCACGCCGTAAACCATGGTGTAGCCGAGCGCGATGAGCGCGTAGATCGCGCCGAGCGAAAGTCCGTTGAGCAGTTGCTGGAGAAATTCGGTCAAGTGGGGAGGAAGCTAGACGTCTGAGCAGGGCATTACCAGCAGCTAGTCAGCCAACGGATGGCCGACTTCCGGGCGCGATGCCGGCCGCGGGCCGGACTCAGGGAGCAACGCTTTGGACGAACTGGAAACGACCATCTTTCACCGTGATGATGACGGCGGATTTGGAGGCGTTGCGCTGGGCGTCGATGGTAGTTTTCCCGGTAACACCGACGAAATCCTTGGTGGCGGCGATCATGTCGCGGAGTTTCGCCCCCTCGGTCCCGCCGGCGCGGGTGATGGCGTCGGCGAGCACTAGGGCGGAGTCGTAGCCCAGCGCCGCCATGGCGTCGGGAATCTCGCCGTTCCAGCGCGCCTGGAATTTTTTGACGAAGGCGACGACCGCGGGCGTTTGGTTTTCCGGCGAGTAGTGGGTGGAGTAGTAGACGCCTTCGACCGCCTTGCCGCCGATCTCGATCAATTGCGGGGCCTCCCAGCCATCGCCACCGAAGAGTGGGATGCTGAGGTCGAGTTCGCGAGCCTGCTTCGTGATGAGGGCGGCCTCGGTGTAGTAGCCGGGGACGAAGATGGCGTCCACGCTAGCGGCCTTGATGGCGGTGAGCTGCGCGCGGAAATCCTTGTCGCCCTCTGAAAATTTTTGCTCGATGGCGATGGTTCCGCCGTTGGCGGCAAACGTCTCCTTGAAATACTTGGCCAGGCCGACGCTGTAGGCGGAGGACACCGAGGTGAGGACGGCGACGCGCTTGGCGTGGAGGGTGCCGAGGGCGAATTTCGCCAGCACGGTGCCTTGGAACGGATCGATGAAGCAGACGCGGAAGATGTAGTTGCCGATCTCGGTGACCGTGGGATTGGTCGAGGAGGGCGAGATCATCGGGATTTTCATGTTCTGCGCAATGGGCGCCATTTCGCGCGAGCGGCTGGAGGCGACTTCACCGAGGAGGGCGGCTACTTTGTCCCGGGAGATGAGTTTCTTCGCCGCCGTGGCGGACTCACCAGCCTTGGACTGGTTATCCTCGGTGAGCAGTTCAAACTGGCGCCCGAGCGCGCCGCCGGCGGCGTTGAGCTCCTCAATGGCCAGGAGCGTGCCCTTGTGGGAGGACTGGCCGAAAGCGGCCTCCTTGCCGGTCAGGGAGGCGACTTCGCCGACCTTGATGTTGTCGGCCGCTGGGAGGACGGCGGTGCTCATCGCCAGACAGGACAGGATCAGAAATTGTTTTAGCATGGGTGAGGAAGGTGAAGGCGAGCCAAGAGGACTGTGCCGGGTGTTTCAACCCGCAACTGTCATTACCTCAGAGACGCATTGAGCAGGACTTGTTCCCGTCCGGGCGATGGATTCAGCTTTGCGCGGCGGCTCGGGACTGCTTCACTGGGTTGGCTTGAATCTCTTCGACCGTTATCTCCTTCGCGAATGGCTCAAAATGTTCGCGCTTCTGCTCGCGGCGACGCTGGGCGTGTTGTTGATGTCGGCGTTCTACGATAATTTGCGCGACCTCATCCAGTTGGGCGCGGGGGTGGGGGAAGTGGTGTTGTATTACCTGACGCTAATGCCAAGTTTCCTGTCGGTGGTGTTGCAAATTTCGATGCTCCTCTCGCTCTTGTTTGTGCTCAGCAAGCTGCACCGGAACAACGAGCTGACCGCCATCCGCGGTGCCGGCTTGAATATCTTCGCGACGACGCGGGCGCTGTGGGGGGCTGGCGTGTTCCTCTGTGGAATTTCACTCCTGCTCAATGCGCGGGTGGTCCCGTGGTCGGTCGAGGCTTCGCGCAGTCTGTATGAAGGAATGCAGTTTCGCGCCGAAGCCACGACGGCGCCCACCGGTGCGCTCGGCCTGGTTTCCAGCGTGACCTTTGACAACCAGCGCCAGAACCGGATGTGGTACATCAATCGTTACAGCCGGGTATTGACCACGGCTTATGGGGTCACGGTCTCGGAACTAGACCGGCACCGCCGCGAGAAAACCCGCATCATGGCGCGCGAAGCCCGCTATGATGAGATCCGTCGCTCCTGGACTTTCAAGGAGGGGCGCGAGATGTGGTTTGATCCCGAGGAGGGCGAAGTCACGCGCACGGTGACGTTCGCGGAAAAGATCATCCCCTATTTTAGCGAGGATCCTTCGCTCATGCTACTCATCGATCGAAAGCCGGTCGATCTCTCGTTTAACGAGCTCCGCCGCATCACCGATTATTTTTCCTCCGAGGACAATCCGAAGTTTCTGCGGTACGAGGTGCGCTATTACGCACTGCTCTGCGATACGCTCGGCCCGCTCATCATCATCGCCATTGCCATTCCGTTTGCCATCTCGGGGGTGCGCGTCAGCCCGGCGGTGGGGGTCTCCAAATCGATCGGACTTTTTTTCGTTTATATTATTCTGACCAGCATCGCGACTCCGCTGGGCGGCAAAGGCTACCTCGAACCCGTGTGGGCTGCCGTCATGCCTAATCTGGCGATGGTTGGGCTGGCCACGTATTTCTTCGGTCGGATGAGATGATCCTGCAGCGGCTGAGGACGGCGCGGTCGGGCTCAGGGCAGAAACGGCGGAGGCCAGCGGAGAAATTGAAGCTTGGCGATGCGTTCCCAATTGGAGAAAAGGATGATGCCCCAGACGGCGAGGCAGTTAAGGTAGGCGATGAAGACCGCCGCGCTGCCCATGTCCTTGGCGCGTTTGGCAAACAGGCGTTTTTCGAGCGAGATGTCATCGATGGTCCATTCGATCGCGGAGTTGAGCAATTCGGCGATGACGATCAGGAAGAGGGATGCGATCATGACGGCGGTCGACACCGCATTCACGGGCAGGACGATGGCAAACGGCGTGAGGACGGCGACGAAGAGAAGGTCTTCGCGAAAGGACGGCTCGTGCCGCACCGCGGCCCAGAAACCCTCCAGCGCGTGCTGCACCGACTGAACGAAGTTTCGGAAATCGCGGCGTTTCGATTCCGGTGGAGAAATGGGGTCGCTCACCGCGCGAGTTGAGCGGCTGCAGGGGAGGCGGACAATCCTAAAGGGAGCCGGGACGTGGCGTGGCCACATTTGATTGAGGGAAACTGTCTGAGAGATGCGATTTTTTGCGATCGTCTCGAGGTCATCGTGTTCCCGGGTTGCGGTCGTCTTGTCCGATCTGATATTCGGAAAAATCGTTCACGATATCCGGATGGAGCCGGTCCTGTTTATAGATCTGCAAAATCCGGGCGTGCTCATGGTTTGAGGTGGGAAAAATCCGCGGCGGTTCGCCCGGCAGGAAAATTGCGGTGTAGGAACGTTTGCCGTCATCCATGCGTCTGATCAGAAGCATCGGGCCAGTAAGACCAATCTCCCGCGAATGGCAAACGGGCTCGTCTTGTTGCACTTCAGCGCGGCCCCGTCACTCTCGCCGGATGCGTACAGCCATGATCGCCGGGGGAAGCGGATTGGTGGGCGGCAACTTGCTGCGCCAGTTGCTGGAGACGCCGGATTACCACCGGGTGATCGCGCTGGTCCGCCGGCCGCTGGCCTTGGATCACCCCAGGCTAGAACAGGTGGTCGTGGAGTTTACCGCTTTGGAAAAGTTTACGGCGGACCTGCGGTGCGACGATGCTTTTTGTTGTCTCGGCACGACGATCAAGCAGGCGGGTTCGCGGGAGAATTTCCGGGCCGTAGATCAAACGACCGTGCTCGCTTTCGCGTGGGCCGCCCGCCGCAATGGGGCGAGACGTTTTTTCACGGTCTCCTCAATGGGGGCGGACGCGCAGTCCCGTTTTTTCTACAATCGGGTGAAAGGCGAAGCCGAAGAAGCGCTGGCGGTGCTGGGGTTTCCGACGCTCGCAATTTTCCGTCCGAGCCGGCTCATGGGAGTGCGTCCGCAAGTGCGGCTGGGGGAGCGGATCGCGGCCCCGCTCATGTGGCTGGCCGAGCCGTTGATGCTGGGGCGGCTGAGAAAATACCGGGCCATCGAAGCCGCGGTCGTGGCGCGGGCCATGGTGCGCTGTTCGTTTGGCCACCCTGGCCAGGGGGTGCGGGTTTTCTCCTCCGATGCAATTCAAGACCTCGGCGGATTCGGCGCGTAGTCGGGGCGAACTATTTGCCGGTTGTCACCGGCGCCGGCTTGGACGCGGTTGGCCGCGGGTGCAGCGTGAGCACCTTTTTTTCGACGTGATCATGGACGCGTAGCGCCACGGTCACGGGAATTTCATCTCCTTCGACCCCAAGTCGCGAGGTCATGGTTTCCGAGGAAGCAGATTGACCCACCTCAATTTCGTAACGGCTTGGGAAAACGGCAAAGTTGCCCAGGACGGAATTGAAATCGACCACCTCGCAGGATACAGTATCGGTGGCCGAGGTGTTTTGCAGGTGGAGCCGGAGCTGCGCGGGCGGAAGGTTG
>JANYDX010000415.1 GCA_025363395.1 Verrucomicrobiota bacterium | reverse complement strand
GCCCCGAGGAGTTTTCCACCGGTCGCGCCGGCTTTGAGTCCGGCCCGATACCATTCGTCAATTTGTGGCAGCGTGACCGCGCCAGCCTGTTTCTTCAGTTCCCAACCGGCGTGCAATAGTTCACCGAAGCGTGCGATGGGTTGATCCGAAGAGAGGTAGTCAACGCCCAGCTGCGCCAGATCGCTCATGCGCGAGAGTATTTTAGATTTGTCGCCGACCGCGGGACATTTCTGACCGAGCACGGAAAAGCTGTCGCGTTGAATTTCAGTATAGACGAGCAGCATGTGTTCCTCGAGGGAATGGACCCGTTCGACGGAGAGGGGCACCTGGGCGGCGTGGTAGCTGCCATCGCGGTTGAACGTGATCAGGCTGAACCCGCCGTGGGCCGAGATGATCTGGTCCTGCCAGCCACCGGCTTCGCGGAGAATGTTGCGTTCGATGTCGATTGCCTCGTCGGCCAGGTCGCGAGCCGAGCGGAAACGTCCGCTGTAGGCGTGCAGCGCCTGGACCATCGCCACGACAAAACTGGAGGAGGAGCCCAGGCCGGTGCGCGCGGGCATGTCGGCCATGACGTGCATTTCGAGACCGGAGGAGAGGCCGAGTTTTTCCAGCGCGGCGCGGATGGCGGGATGCTGGATCTCCGCCGTGGTATTGACGGATTCGCTGCGGCGATAGGAGAGACGAATTTTGTGGTCGAAGTACTCCGCCAGAAACGGCTGGACCGTCACGTACGCGTACCGGTTGACGGCCGTGGCGAGCACGGCGCCGCCGTGTTGGCGAAAGTGATCGGGGAAATCGGTGCCGCCGCCGAGGAAGCTGACGCGGATCGGAGCTCGCGAAATCACCATGGTGTCGCGCGCGGACGTGGCGGCGGGTGCAAACGAAGGCAATGCTGCCTGGGTGGAAACTGACGGGGTGCCTGATCCGTGGCTGGTACGCGTCACGGTGCGCTTCGACCGGGACGGAAGGGTTGCGGTGGGCATTGCCCTAATATCGGCGCAATTGAGCGGAGATTTAGGCGATACGGAAAATCGTCGTAAACTTTCCGTGCCGTGTGTCGAATTCACGTGCGGGCACTCGTTTGCACACAATCAGTTAATACCCACATGAAGATACTCATTACCGGCGGAGCCGGCTACATCGGCTCCGTGCTTGTTCCACACCTCCTCGCTGCCGGCCATTCGGTCACAGTCGTGGACAATTTTCTCTTTGGTCAGGCGACGTTGCTTGAATGCTGCCAGCTCGAAGCCTTTGGTGTCGTGCGCGGTGATTGCCGCGACGAGTCCGTGATGAAGCCGCTCGTGACTCAGGCGGACGTGATCATTCCCCTTGCCGCGCTCGTTGGGGCACCCATGTGCAAAGCGGACCAGGTCGCTGCCCGCACCACGAATCAAGAGGCCGTCGAGATGATCTGCCGGCTGGCCTCGCCGGCACAGTGGGTGCTGATGCCAGTCACGAACAGCGGCTATGGCATTGGCGAGAAGGGGAAATTTTGCACAGAAGACACTCCGCTGCGTCCGATCTCGCTTTATGGCACGACGAAGGTCGCCGCCGAACAAGCCGTGCTCGCGCGCGAAAACGGACTGACGTTCCGGCTGGCCACGGTGTTCGGCCTGTCGGCCCGGATGCGGGTTGATTTGCTGGTCAACGATTTTGTCCACCGCGCCGTCACTGATCGTGCGGTCGTGATTTTCGAAGGGCACTTCAAGCGCAATTTCATTCACATCCAGGATGTTTCCCGCGTTTTTGCGTATGCCATCGCGAATTTTGAGCGCATGAAAGGCCGCGCCTACAATGTGGGCCTGGAAGAAGCCAATCTCTCGAAGCTCGAACTTTGTGCTGCGATCAAGCAGCACATTCCTGGCTTCACCTATCTGGAAGCTCCGGTTGGTGAAGATCCCGACAAGCGCGACTATATCGTTTCCAATCAGCGTTTGCTCTCGACGGGTTTCACCACGGCGTGGTCGCTGGATCGGGGCATCAAGGAGCTGATCAAGGGTTACACCATCCTCCGCAATTCACGTTTCAGTAATGTCTGAGCTGTTCGCGTCCCAGCCTCCGCCCCCGGTCGTAATTCTCGCCGGTGGCTTTGGCACGCGGGTGAGCCACTTGCTGCCGGGATTGCCCAAACCGATGGCACCTGTTGCGGGCCGGCCATTCGTTGAATGGGTGGTGCGGTTTTTTGCGCGCCAGGGTTGCACCGAATTCGTGCTTTCGACGGGGTATCTTTCTGACGTCATTGCCGCCCATTTTCTGCGTCAACCGGTGGACCGCGTCCACGTCACATGCCGGCCCGAAACAACGCCCCTCGGTACGGCCGGCGGATTTCTCAACTGCATTCAAGAAGCACCCAAGTCGGACGATGCGTGGCTCGTCGTCAACGGAGACTCACTCATTTTCGCTGATCCGCGCCCATTGATTGCGTCTCTCTCTGCCGGACGAACCGACGCCGCATTGCTTGGCCTGACGCTCGACGATGCCTCGCGTTACGGGACGCTCGAGCTTGGGGCTCAAGACCGTCTCGCCGCCTTTCGAGAAAAACGTAACGGTGGGGGCGTGATCAACACCGGGGTCTATGCCTTCACCGGCGCGGCCATCCGCGCGATGCCGGTGGCGCGGCCCTTGAGTTTTGAGGCAGACGTGTTCCCGGCGCTGGCGGCGACCGGTCGCGTGGCCGTGACCCGGACGACGGCAGCTTTTCTCGACATTGGGACACCGGCCAGCCTTGCTGAGGCCGAGCGTTTCATCACCCAAAACCAGCGCGAATTCTTCCCGTGATCTGCCGCATCTGTGATTCCACCCGCCTCGCCACCGCTGTTGATCTCGGCGAACAACCCTGGGCGAACCATTTTCTGAAACCCGACGAGGTCGGCCGCGAGCCGGTCTATCCGTTACGCGTCGTGCTGTGCGCCGAGTGCGGCACAGCCCAGCTCGATTACACGGTCCCGAAGGAGACCATGTTCGCTGACCACACGTATTTGTCCGGCATGACGAAAACACTGAGCGATCATTTTCGCGGCGTGGCGCAGCAGGTGGACGAACGCTTTTTTGCGAAGAGAACGAAGAAAGGGATGCTCGACATTGGTTCGAACGACGGCACGCAGCTGCAACACTATCGCGACCGGGGGTACGATATCCTCGGCGTTGAACCGGCGAAACTGCCGTCGGAAATTGCGAATCAGGCGGGTCTCACGACCCTGCGGGCGTTTTTCAATGCCGACACAGCGCGGAGCATCGGGCGGAAATTTGAGGTGATCAACGCGTCGGGCGTGTTTTTTCACCTGGAGGAACTGCACTCGGTGACCGACGGCATCCGGGTGAGTCTCGCCGAGGACGGCGTGTTTGTGATCCAGTTTCTCTACATGAAGCGCATTGTGGAGAACGACGCCTTCGACCAGATTTATCACGAGCACCTGCTTTACTACAACGTGCGCACGCTGGACAAACTGCTGCGCCGTCACGGGCTCGCGCTTTTCGACGCGGAACTGTCGCCGATCCACGGCGGCTCGATCATCGCCTACGCCACGCATGCGGCGCGGGCCCAGCCGAGTGAGCGACTCGAAGCCTATGGCCGCGCCGAGGATGCGGCCGGGGCGAACACGTTGGAGTGGTATTTCGCTTTTCAGAAGCGCATTGCCGAGCGCAAGGCGGAGAACCTGGCTTTTCTGCGCGCGTGTCGCGCGGCGGGCAAACGGGTTTACGGTCTCGGCGCACCGGTGAAGGGCAATACGCTGCTGAACTATTACGGCATCGGACCGGACCTGATCGAATGCCTGACCGAGCGGAATGCGCACCGTCGCGGACTGATCGCGCCCGGCAGCCACATCCCGGTGAAAATCGAGGATGAACTCGCGACGCAGCCGGACGTTTACTACGTGCTCGCCTGGAATTTCAAGAAGGAGATTCTCGCCCGCCATCAGGATTTGGTGGCACGCGGCGTGGAATTCTATTTCCCGGTGAACCCAAAGGACGTTTAAGCGATGCGTATTTTTATCACCGGTGGCGGAGGATTTCTTGGCCGGCATCTGTGCGCCGCACTGCGGGCGGCCGGGCATGAGGTGAGCGCGCCCAGTTCCAGGGAATGTGATTTATTGGTGGACGGAGCGCTCGAACCATGGAGCGCGGGGAAGTTCGACCGGATTTTCCATCTCGCGGCGTGGACGCAGGCCGGGGATTTTTGTCTGCGTCACCCGGGCGAGCAGTGGGTCAAGAATCAGCGGCTGAACACGCAGGTGCTCGCGTGGTGGGCGGAGCGGCAGCCGCAGGCGAAGCTGATCACGATCGGCACGAGTTGCGCATATTCACCGGATCTGCCGTTGCGCGAGGAACATTATCTCGACGGACAGCCGATCGACAGCCTCTACACCTATGCGATGACGAAGCGGATGATGCTGGTCGGCCAGCGCTCCCTCGCGAAGCAATACGGATTGAAACACCTCACGGTGGTGCCTTCGACGCTTTATGGGCCGGGCTATCACGCGGACGGGCGGCAGTTGCATTTCATCTTTGATCTGATCCGGAAGATTTGGCTCGGAAAATTGCGGGGCGAGCCGGTGGCGCTCTGGGGCGACGGACAGCAATGCCGGGAAATCATCCACGTTGATGATTTTGTGCGCACCGCGCTGAGGCTCGCCGACAGCGTGGACAACGAAGTGGTGAACATTGGCTTTGGCCGGGAGCATTCGATTCGTGAATTTGCGGCGCTGATTTGTGCGGAGGTCGGCTATGATCCCGCTGCGATCCAGTACGACACAAGTCGTTACGTCGGTGCGCGGTCGAAGTGCCTGGAGATTGGGAAACTCCGCCGGCTGCTGCCGGATTTCTCGCCGACTCCGCTGGAGCAGGGATTGCCGCCGGTGATTGCCTGGGTGCGTGACTCGCTGGTGCAACCGGTCGCCTGATTTGCGATGGCCTCCCGCGTGAAGGCATTGATTCTCGACCGTGACGGCACGTTGATTTCGCACGTGCCCTATCTCGCGGATCCGGCGCAGGTGATGATCTTGCCGGGCGTGCGCGAGGGATTGCGGATGGCACTGGCTGCCGGGATGAAACTGTTTGTGCACAGCAACCAGTCCGGGGTGGGGCGCGGTTTTTTTAGCCTGAAGGAGGTGGAGGCGTGCAACCGCCGCATGATCGAACTGCTTGATTTGGGTGCGGCGCCGTTTGCGCGAATCTGCATTGCCACTGAGCGGCCGGATGAGTTCAGCACGTACCGGAAGCCGTCACCGGAATTCGCACGGGAGATCGCGGCGGAGTACGGCTATGCGCTCGATGAGATCTGTTATGTCGGTGATCGCGGTTCCGATTTGGAGTCGGCGGAGCGGGCGGCCACACGGGGCGTTGGGGTGTCAACTGGGTTGGACGATTTGCAGGCGGAGATTGACGCGGCGAAATTCACCCATTCATATCCAGTCTTCGCCCGGTTCGACGCGGCGATTTTTTCTTTGCTCACCCGCGCCGATTAACCCTCCGCCGCATGAATGATCCGGTTCCAGTATCTCCGCCCACGTTTCCTGATGCCTTGAAGGAGTTGTCGGCGGTGCTGGCGG
>JANYDX010000377.1 GCA_025363395.1 Verrucomicrobiota bacterium | reverse complement strand
TCGGCGATGGCGCGGGCGAGATCAACGCGGCCGGATCCCTTGGTCCATTCCGGACGATGTTTTGCATCCGGGGAAATCGCTTCGAGAAAGCGCCGGGGGACAACATCACCCTTGTTCTGCGGTTCACCATGGATGAGCACGGCGTAGTCGCGCGAGCGCGCCGTGTCGATGGCGACATTGGCGCGGGCGGGAGCGCCGGCATGATCGATTTCCAAGTCGCCGATTTCTCGCTGGAGCAATCCTTCGGCCCGCGCGAGATCGCGGCGCTTTTGTGGATCGCGGTCGCGGGTGCGACGGAATTCCAGGAACTGTTCCTGGAGGTCGGCTTCTTTTTTTTGCAGCTCGGCCACTTTGGCGAGGTAGTCGAGTAACTCGGGCGTCTGCGGAATTTTGCTGAAAAGCGTGGGCTCAAGATTGACGCGGGTCGGCTCGATCGTGTTGGCGAACACGCCGTAGAGCGAATAATAATCCTTGGTCGGAATCGGATCAAATTTGTGATCGTGGCAGCGCGCACAGGCGACGGTCAGCCCGAGAAATGCTTTGGTGGTGACATCGATTTGATCGGCGATGACATCGTCACGGCGGCCATCGAACTGGTTGCCGAGCGTGAGAAATCCGAGCGCGGCGAGGACACTTTGATCGTTGGGCGGCTCCTGTTTTTTCGCCTTCGCCTTGCTGTCGGCCTCGGCCACGATGCGGTCGGCGGTGAGCTGCTCGGTGATGAACTGATTATAGGGCTTGTCGGTGTTGAAGGCGTCGATCACGTAGTCGCGATAGGTCCACGCGTGCGGAAAACGCGGGTCGTCACGCTTGGGCGCATCGCCCTTCGTGTCGGAGTAGCGGGCGACATCGAGCCAGTAACGCGCCCAGCGTTCGCCGTATTGCGGGGCTGCGAGCAGGCGATCCACCACCTTCGCATAAGCATCTGCTGATTCATCGGCGATGAAGCGTTGGATTTCCGGTTCGGTGGGCGGCAGACCGGTGAGGTCGAACGTGACGCGGCGGATGAGCGTGCGTTTGTCGGCGATGGGATTGGGGTGAAGGCTGCCGGCCTCGAGTTTCGCGAGGACAAAATTATCCACTGGTGTCTGGACCCACGTTTTGTTCTTCACGGCCGGGAGCGCGGGTTTCTTCACGGGTTGAAAAGCCCAGTGCGCCTTGCCGACGCCGCCGTACGCTTTGCCGCTCGCGCTCATGACGGGCACGCGCGGATCTGGGGCCCCGCGGCGCACCCATTCGGTGAAATCGGCGATCTGCTGGTCGCTCAATTTGCCGCCGTGGTCGTCGGGCGGCATGCGCAGATCTTCGTCGGTGTAGCGGATCGCCTGGATGAGCAGGCTGTCGTCGGGTTTCCCGGGGACGATGGCGGGTCCGGAAGCGCCGCCCAGTAAAACCGCGTCACGCGAATCAAGCATCAGCTTACCCTTGATCTTGTCGGCTTGGTGGCTGTGGCACTTGTAACAGTCCTCGGTCAGAATCGGGCGGATTTTGGTTTCGAAAAACTGGAGATCGTCGGCGGACAGCGCGGGGGTGAGATCGGCGGCCCGGGTCGTGAGAGCGAGGAGCGAGAGCGAAGCGGCAATGACGAATAACGAATGACGAATGACGAATGACGATTGACGGAGCACGAATGGGCGGGGCTGATTCGTCATTCGGTATTCTTTATTGCCGAGTGTTTTCATCGGGATGCGCTCACGCGAGAATCGGTTTCACCACGTTGCCGGCCACGTCGGTGAGACGGAAATCGCGGCCGTTGAAGCGATAGGTGAGCTTGGTGTGGTCGAAGCCGAGGCATTGCAAAATCGTTGCGTGCAAATCGTGGACATGAACCTTGTCCTGCACGGCGGCGTTGCCGAATTCGTCGGTGGCGCCGTGGACGATGCCGCCTTTTACGCCACCGCCCGCCAGCCACACGCTGAACGCCTTGGCATTATGATCGCGGCCGGGTTTTTCACCGCCATTTTTATCCTTGGTGGGCTTGCGGCCGAATTCGCCGCCCCAGACCACGAGCGTGGAATCGAGCAGACCGCGTTGTTTCAGGTCGGTCATCAGGGCGGCCAATGGCTGGTCGATCTCGCCCGCCTTGGCGGTGATGCGGTCCTCCAAATCCTGGTGATGATCCCAGCCGTCATGCCAGACCTGAACGAAGCGGACGCCACGTTCGACGAGGCGGCGGGCGATCAGGAGCTGCTTGCCTTGCGGGGAATTGCCGTAGGCGGCGCGGACCTCGGTGGTCTCCTTGTTGATGTCGAAAACATCCGTGGCCTCGGCCTGCATGCGGAAGGCGATCTCGGCGGTCTCAAGGCGCGTCTCAAGCGCAGCGTCGCGCTGGAGATTTTGGGAGTGGAGCTCGTTGAGCGAGTGAATGAAGTCGAGCTGGCGGCGCTGTTCGTTTTTCGAGACGTAATTATTGCGGATGTTCTGGATCATCTGCTGCACGTTTTGCGCCTGCGTGTTGACGCTCGTGCCCTGATAAACTCCGGGCAGAAACGCCGAGCCGTAATTCGCGGCACCGCCGGCGGGGAGCTTGCCGTTGCGCAGTGAGATGAAGCCGGGAAGATTTTGGTTTTCCGTTCCGAGGCCATAGACGGTCCATGCTCCGAGGCTGGGCTTCGTGATGCGGATTGAGCCGGTGTTCATGAACACCGTGGCGACATCGTGCGCGGGGATGTCGGTGTACATGGAGCGGATGACGGCCATGTCGTCCACGTGTGCGGCGGTTTTCGCGAAAAGCTCGCTGACCTCGATGCCGGATTTGCCGTAGCGCTGGAATTTGAACGGCGAGCCCATCGCGACGCCGTCGCCGCCGATGGTCTGGTTGTTCATGCGGGTGAGGGCCGGCTTGGGGTCCCAGGTATCGACGTGCGAAGGCGCGCCCTGGGCGAAGATGTGGATGACGGCTTTCGCTTTTCCGGCGAATTGCGGCGGGCGAGCGGCGAGTGTGTTGGCGAGCGGGGTTTGATTTTGTGCCGCTCGCAGGTCGAGCGGATTGAGGAAAGTCGCAAGGCTCAGGGCGCCAAGGCCCATGCCGGCGCGGTTAAGAAACTGGCGGCGGGTCAGGAAATAATCCTGGGGATCAGTCGAAAGGCCGCAGCACGGATGAGGGTGATCTTGGGACATGGTTTGGGACCGAGGTTAAACCTTATGACGGATGCTGGACGGATTGGTTTCCCCAAAGGAATGAAAGTCCGGGTGCTTCCGGATTTTCAGCTGAGACAGGCGCTGGCAAATTCACGAATTTTTGCGCGCACGCTGCGCAGGCCGTTGAGCCGGGTCGGCGAGAGATTGCGGGCGAGGCCGAGCTCTTCGAACAGCACCGGTTCGGTCGCGGCAACTTCCGCGGGAGTGGCGCCCGTGTACAAATCACAGACCAACTTGAGCAATCCACGCACGAGCGGTGAATCGGCGTCGCTGCGGAAGTGACAGCGGTTGTTGCTTAATTCAGATACGATCCACGCCTGGGAAATACAGCCTTTGACGCGATTGGCTTCGGTGCGCTCGGTATTGGGCAGTGGGGAAAGTTTGCGGGCATCGTCCACCACGGCGGCGAGGCGTTCCTGCGGATCGTCGATGATCGCATAGTTCTCGATCAGCTGGTTTTGTTTTTCGATGAGGGTCACGAGGGTCGATGCGGCGGAGTGGGAATGGCAGGCCGGATTTTATGTCCGACCTGCTAGCTTTTCGTCGGGGGATAAACCCCGACCTTCATTAGATTTTTTGAATAACGGTAATTATTTATCAGGTGGGGCGCGGCTTGCAAGCGGGGCGGCGATAGCTTCAATGGCGGGCATGGTTAATCCGTTTGCGATTTCGTGGCTTTGGCGGGGACTGAAAGGCAACAGCGTCACGTTTGCGGCGTTGTTTGCGTCATTGCTGCTCGGGTGGTCGATTGCGGCGGAAGTGCATCATCTGCTTCAGCGGATGGGGGTGCATTGGCTTTACGCCATGATTCTGCCGGCGTTTTTTTTCATGTTGCTGGCCAAGCATGAGGACCGATTCCTCCCGGATGAGTCCAAGCGAAAGCTTTATGCCCGGAGTTTAATTGCGGGTTCCATTGTCCTGGCGATTGTGATCGCGAAACTCCGGAATTAAGCCGCAAGGCCGAGCGTCGGCATGGGGCAGTCCAGCGTGGCGGCCAGGGCGCGGTAAAGTTCTCCCTCTTCCTCGGTCACGGTGCCGTCGCTGGCGATGACATGACCGGCGGCGACGAGGAGGCGCTGTTTGATGGGCAGCGAGCAGACCGCGAGTTTGTCGAGAGCGACGTCCAGTTGCTCCAGACCGCTTTCGCTGGCGTCGAACAAGGCGAGCTGATCGCGGATGACGGGCAGTTGGGCTGCGCCGGCGGCGAAAGCGTCGAGAGTGGTCTGGGGCGTGAGGTGGGCGAGCACGGAGAGGACGACGGCAATTTCGGTGCGGACGGCGCTGAAGGAATCGAATTGGACGCGTTGAGCGGGTTTTTGGGCGAGATTCAGCTGGTGCAGCAGCATTTTTTGCACGGCGTATTCAAAGGGTGTAACCTTTCCGTCGGCGTGGACGAGTTCGTCCAGGGTGGTGACGAAGCGGTCGAGCGCCGCGCGGTCGAGCAGGCGCAGCGCGGGCAGTGAGAGTTGCAGTAGAGGGAGACGGGCTAGCCGATCGAGGACGCTGAGGGCGGGCCGCAGACTGGCGAGGGCGGTGGCGTCGCCGGGGGAGCCATGTTTCCCCAAAAGCTCTTGTTGCAGGTCGCGGACGGCCTGGTCGCCGTCGAGCAACAATCCGTAAACGAGGACTTGCGCGGTGACAGGATCGCGGGTCGTTTCACGCAGGCTGACGGGAATGGAAGCGAGCAACAATTGAGCCTGTCGGAAGTGTGCTTCGGTGAGTGCTCCGACATCCGCCACAATCCGGGCAGGTTTGAAGGGCACGGGGATGGTCGGTTTGCGAGGGGGAGGAACCGGAAGCTCTGCTTGAATTTGCGGGAAGATGTCGTTGAGGGAATGGCGCGGGCTGCCGCTGAAGCCGGCGGAGGCAAAGGATTCCTGTTCCACGTCCACCACTTCCTCGGGCTCGAAAAGTTTACCGTCCCACGCGGGGTCGACCGCCCGGATGCGTTCGTCGAGCGACGGGTGGGTGGCCCAGAGGCCGCCGAAATTCGATTTGAAGGATTGGGCGAAGAAAAAGTGTCCGATCTCGGCGGAGCTGTTGTCCGCGATATTGCTCCCGATGGCGTAGCCACCGATTTTTTTCAACGCGCCGGTGATGCCGGTGGGATTGCGGGTGAATTGCACCGCGGAGGCGTCGGCGAGAAATTCGCGCTGGCGGGAGACGGCGGCCTGGATGAGGCGGCCGAAAAAATAGCCGACGTAGCCCACGATCATCAGGGCGAGGCCGATGCCGAGGAGGATGGCGACACTGTTGTCTTTTTTTCCGCCACCGGAGCGGACGCGCCCCTGGCCCATCGATTGCAGGATGCCGCGGCCCAGGAGGCCGATGACGAGAATGCCAAAGACGATGGCGGTGATGCGGACATTGAGGCGCATGTCGCCATTTAGAATGTGGCTGAATTCGTGAGCGATGACGCCCTGCAATTCGTCCCGCGTGAGCCGGTCGAGGGTGCCGCGGGTGACGGTGACAGCGGCGTCGCTGGTGGTGAGGCCCGCGGCGAAGGCGTTGAGGCCGGGTTCATCTTCCAGCACGTAAACGGCGGGCATGGGGATGCCGGAGGCGATGGACATTTCCTCCACGACGTTGAGGAGTTTGCGCTCGCGCAGATCGGTGGTGTTGAGGGCGACGGCCCGGCCTCCGACCATCTCGGCAATGGCGGAGCCCCCCGCGCGCATTTGCGACCATTTATAAAGTGAGGCGAAACCAACCACTGCACCGGTGCCGGCGACCACACCGAAAAATACCTGCGGATTCCACCACGACACGACGGCGATCCGGCTGTCGTCAGAGTAATACGATGAGGAGCGGCGGTGGCGATGGCTCCCGTCGGTTTGATGCAGCACTAACATCGCGCTGAGATAACCGGCGAGAATGGTACCGATCACTGCGAGCGCGAAAAGGAAGACGAGCCGGGAGGTGCGTTTGCGGGCGCGTTCCTGAGCTTCGAAGAAATCCATCAGAGAGGATGGGGCTGGTGAGCGGGAGGGAGCGTCATTCCCCGCGAACGGATGGCAATACGGGTTGAGCGGCGGGCGATCACGAGCGGGACTAAGTGGGTTCGACGATAACGGCGGTCCCATAGCAGAGGACTTCGGTAACACCTTGCGCAACCTCGGTGGCGTCGTAGCGGAGTCCAATGATGGCATTCGCCGCCAGCGTAGTGGCCTGAGAGCACATCCGTTGGTAGGCGTCTTGCCGCGCATGCTCACAGAGTTCTGTGTAGAGGGTGATGTCGCCGCCGAAGATCGTTTGGAGGCTGGCGCCGAAACTGCCGATGATCGAGCGCGAGCGAACAACGACCCCCCGAACCGTCCCGAGCTCCTTGACTACCCGGAATCCGGCCAAACTGAAAGCAGTGGTGTTGTACATAGTACAGTTAAGACGGAGGTTTCAGGCGAAGCTGACCTTGGGTGCAGAGCGTTCAGCGACATCCTCTATCTGGAATAGCTGGGCTTCGCTGAAGTTGAACATGCCAGCGAGGATGTTCGTGGGGAACGATTCGCGAGTGGTGTTATATCCCATCACGGAATCGTTGTAGGCCTGGCGGGCGAAGGAAATTTTATTCTCGGTGGAAGTCATCTCCTCAGTCAGCTGCATCATATTCTGGTTCGCCTTGAGGTCGGGGTATTGCTCGGAGACGACCATCAACTTGGACATGGCGCCGGCGAGGCCGGATTCGGCGGAGAGGAGATTTTTAACGGCGCCGGCGTCGGCCGGATTGGCGGCGGCGTTTTGCGAAGCAGTGTAGGCGATGTTGCGGGCCTTGATGACGGCTTCCAGCGTGCCGCTCTCGTGTTTCATGTAGCCCTTGGCGATCTCCACCAGATTGGGGATGAGATCATAGCGGCGTTTGAGTTGAACATCGATTTGGGCGAATGCATTTTTGAAACGGTTGCGCAGCGAAACCAGTGAATTATAGATGCCCGCGACCCACAGGCCGAGCACGATGGCGACAACGAGCAGAACTCCGAGAACGATCAGGACAGCACTCATAGAAGGAATGGAATTGGGTTAAACTTACGGCCACACGTTGTCGGGGTCCGCAGGGGGGCGCGAGAAATTTCCCATTACACGAAGCCGCGATCTTTCAAATAGCAGGGCGCGCTTGCCACGCGTCAGTGGCTGATGCATTCTCATTGGGTCCATGACGAAGTTTATGCGGCTTATGTTTATTACTGTGTTGGTGGCGGCGGTTTCGCTCGGGGCGCAGGTCGCGGGTCCGAGTCCGCTGACCGACCCGCTGGCCATGGCGGAGACGGTTCCGGGAGGTTGGATCGCGGCGGAGTGGCGTGCCAACTCGGCGTTGCAGGCGGGATTTCCCAGGACAGCGGTGGCGATCTATCAGGAAATTTTGCAGGATCCGACGTTGCCGGTCGATGCGCGGTCACGGGTGGGGTTGAGCCGGGTGACTGCCTGGCTTGACGCGGGCGACCTTGTGGAAGCGGAAAAGGGATTGCAGGCTTATGACGGACCGCGGAATTCGGACTATCAGCTGCGCGCCGGCTTGATCGCGGCGAATGCGCGTCGGATTCCCCAGGCGAAGGCTGCCCTCGCCGCTGGCAAAGTGGATGATTTGGCTCCGGCGGATCGGGGCTGGTGGTTTTTTCTACAGGCAACGGTCGCGGATGCAGAGAATGACTTGGAGCGGCGGAACCGGGCTTACGACGAGGCTGGCAAGGCGGCGGTGTCGGAGCTCCAGCGCGCCCGGTTTTCGCTCGCACAGGAGCAGGCGAGGTTGCGTTCGACTCAGTTGAATGAAGTGCAATTGAAGACTCTCCGGGACAACATGGAACGTTTTCAAGGCACCCGTACCGGCTATGACGCGCTGCGAACTTACGCCGCCGGTCTCGCCGGATTGGGCCGCGGCTTGGAAGCGCAGGCGATGTTGCAACGCCAGCTCTCCGTGATGCCGCCTTCCGAGCGAAATGTGACTGACCAATTGCGTCTGGTGCTCGGTTTGATTTCAGGAGAGGGAAGTCTGGCCGCGCAGCAGGCCTTCCGGCAGCTCTTGCGGGAAGGGCAGAAACCGGAAACGCAGCGGCTGGCGCTCCAGTTGCTAGCTCATGGGGCAAAAACTCCGGCGGACCGCGAACAGTTGCGGCGTGATTTGACCGACTTGATTGGGGCGCCGGTGCAGAATCCCATCATTGAGGATTTGCTGCTGGTGAGAGCGCAGACGGAACTCACCGACAAGCTTTACGCCCCCGCCAATGAAGATGCGCGCGCTTTGCTGGACCGTTATCCCGGATCCTCTTTGAAGGCCGCGGCGCTGGGGGTGCGACTGTCGGTGGCGTGGGATATGAAACGCTATCTCACGGCCTCGGTCGTGATCGCGAAGTTGCGCGAAGTCATGCCGGAGGGACGCGAGCGGGCTGAGCTCGGCGTACTGCTGGCCGAGGCGTTTTTTAGCGCGGAGGATTACAAGAACGCCGCGTATGCCTATGAGGCGGCTTTGCGAGAACGCCCCGTGGTGGTTAAGGCGGGGATCTTGATTTTTCAGCGCGTGCTTTCGGATATTCGTGCGGAGCAGCTGGAATCGGCGGTGAAACAACTCGATGAGGCGGCGGAGAATCCCGCCTTCGACGCGGTGAACCGGTGGCAGGCGGAATGGAATTTGATGAAGGAGATGCAGGTGCGCGGACAAACCCAGGCGGCGTATGGGCGGGTCAGCCGGTTGTTACAGAGCGGAGCGGAGGGAGTGGCGGACGATTTGCGCATCCGGTTCATGTGGCTGCGGGCGAAACTGTCCTTCGACAACAATCAGCCCGACGTCACGCTGCAGCAGACCAAGGAGCTGCTTGCGCTGCTTCAATCCGGGATACAGTTGCCGGCGGCGTTGCGCGCTGAAGTGACCGGCACGACCCAATTGTTACAGGCGCAGGCGCTGCTCAAGCTGAACCGGGAGGGTGAAGGGTTTGCTATGCTCGCCAAGTTACGCACGGATTTTCTCGGGACCAAGGCAGCGGAATATTCTTATTTGGTGAAGGCCGATCACCTCACGCAGAAAGGCGACATGGCCGGGGCCCAGGGAGAGCTGATCGGGTTTGTGGACAACCCCGCCTATGCGAAAAGCGAGTATGCCCCCCTCGCGCTGTACGAGGCGGCGCTCAATCTGGAGCGCCAGGGTCTGCCCCGCCAATTGAAGGAGGCCCATCTGCTACTGCAGCGCCTGATCGACAGTTATCCTCAGGACGAACTGGTGTTCTATTCGTTTCTTAAACAGGGCGACCTGCTGAGGAATTTAAATGACTTTGCCGCCGCGCGACGGGCCTATGAATATTTGGACCATAAATACAGCTACAGCCAGCAACCCGACGTGCTCTTAGCCCAGCTGGCTTTGGCAGACACGCTCTTCGAGCAAGGGGCCAATCCGGTTAATTTGGAAAGCGCCACGACAATCTTCGAACGATTGCGCGACCTCCCTGCGGCGCGCGTCGATTTGCGCGCGGAAGCGGGTGCTATGTGGGGTTTTGCCCTGATGAAGCGGAGCGGGGCGGCCGCGACCCCGATCGAGCGGGACCTGCAAATCACCAAGGCACAGTCCGTGCTGTGGTCGGTCGTGAATACTTTTCTATTCGATCCGGCACTGGCACCAAAACTGGGCGCGAAGGGAAGGTATTGGATTTCGCGGTCGCTGCTGGAGCTCGGGCAGATTCATGAGGAGGCCGGCAACCTCGACGAGGCACAACGGGCCTATCAACTGATCGTGGACAGCAAACTGGGCGGCATCGCCCAGGCTCAGGACAAGCTGGCGCGCTATCGCACCCTGGGGGCTGCCAAGCCATGAGCTTTGGCATTTACGCGGGGGGCACGCCGCGCATGATGCGCGCCACTCCATGACGGCTTTCATCAGTTACAGTACATTCGCCCGAGGCGGTCCGGTAATGTGGCTCCTTGTTCTGCTCGGCCTCGCCGCACTGGTTGTATTCGTGGAGCGCGCCCTCTTCCTGCATCGCGGCCAGATCCGGTCCACAGAATTTCTCAACGGCATTAAAAACCTACTGGAGAAAAATCGGCTGATGGAAGCGCTGACCCTGAGCGAGGAAACGCCGGGGCCGGTGGCGAAAGTAGTCAAGGCCGGGCTCAGGCACGCCGGGGAGGACGAACAGGCGCTGCGCTTTGCCGTGCAGGAGGCGGCCCTGGGAGAGATTCCCCTGCTCGAGCGACGCATCGGGGCCCTGGCGGCCATTGCGCAGATCGCACCGCTCTTCGGGTTGCTCGGCACGCTGCTGGGCATGATCAGCACTTTCGAAGTTTTCAACCTCGGGGACAATTATGCCACGCCGGCAGTGTTGGCAGGCGGTATGCGACAGGCATTGCTGACGGCTGCTGCGGGTTTGGTGGTAGCGATTCCAGCGCAGATTGGGCGGCATTTTTTGTCCGGGCGGGTGCGCGCCCTGGTGCAGGATATGGAGTGGACGGGCAATGAGCTGATGCGGTTTTTGCTGCGTGATTATCGCGCGAAGGAGGAGAAAAAAAATGATCACGCGGCCACTTGAACTCGAATCCCGCCTGAGTCCCCCGCCCCGGGACCTCGATTTTGTGGCATGGGTGAACGTGGCGCTGATCGTCCTGTTCTTCTCGTTGTTTGGATCGGGCTTTGTCCTGGCGCCGGGGCTGTTGATTGGCGGGGGCAATGAAAACTTCGATTTGCCCAAAACGCAGGAGCCGCAGTATTCGAGAACCGCCTCGGTGGTGGTAAGCTATCGTAACGATGACGTGATTTTGTTTGAGGGGGCCATCGTCAAGTTGCCTGAGCTGCGGCAGCGTCTGGAAGCGTATGCCAAGAAGCATCCGGGCCAAGTGCTGTTGCTGATTGCGGATCGACGAGTGAGTTTACAGGCGGTGAGCGACCTTTCCGCCATGGCGCAATCAGTGGGCTTCTCCTATGTGCAAACGGCGGTTCAGGTTTCTAACCCGGAAAGTGCTCCGAAGTAGGGGACCTGACATGCATATCGGAAAGATTGAAGTTAAGAGGCGCGTCTGGGTTTGCCTGCTTTTTGCCGTGGCGGTGACCGGAATGTGGTGGATTTGGGATCGCTCAAAAATTCCACCCGTGGCGATGAAGCCGGAGCTCAAACAGCCGGTCGTGCGGCTGGCGAACGCCGGCGCAGGCGCCGGCGATGAAATCATGCGGGAGCGGGTAAAATATCTTGATCCGGCACCGCTTTTTTTCCCGACGGAATGGAATTTTGCCCAAGGTGCCTTGCGGGAAGGTCTGAAACGGCAACCGGGACAGGTTTTTCCGGGTTTTGAAGCGCAGCTAGTCTTTGGAGAGCAGACGATCAATTTACATAATTCTGAATCGACGCGCGTATCTGGGGGTTTGGCCGATGTAATCGGGCCCGGTAACGAGTCGCCCTTTGGAGGAATGGGAGAGGTCGACATCAAGCCGATGATTCTGCCCGAACGCAGCGGGTACTTGGAGGTCAGGAGGTTGTCGGATGGTAAAACGATTGTTGCTCAAACACTAATAGGGATATCCATTTCGCAGGCAGATTTTGCTCCCCTGGAATTTCTCGTTGCGATCAGCCCTGCGGGCTTGGTTGGCGAACCAGTTTTGATGAATGGCTCCGGGTGGGACGAGGTGGATGCTTCTTTGCGAACCTACCTTACAAAGACGTTTCATTTAGGTGAGCGTCTCTCGCCCGGGACGTATCGAGTGGTGATTGGTCCCTAGTTTTTTTGGAAATTTGCCAGAATCTAGTTGACGGACAATTTTTCGGGCTATTCTCTGAGCATTCTTTTCTATTTTGGTCTGTGCCTTGGTCTGCCCAGATAGCTCAGTTGGCAGAGCACGTTCTTGGTAAGGACGAGGTCGCCGGTTCGAATCCGGTTCTGGGCTCCAGGGCAACGTCGGTGATCTCCGACGTTAATAAAGATCAACAACTTCAACCGCAACTAACTACTCCAACTCCACATGGCTAAAGCAAACTTTGAACGCAAGAAGCCGCACGTAAACGTCGGCACCATCGGCCACGTCGACCACGGCAAAACCACGCTGACGACTTCGATCCTGTCCGTGCAGGCCCGCAAGGGTCTCGCTGAGATCAAATCTTATGCCGATATTGCCAAGGGCGGCACGGTGCGCGATGCCTCCAAGATCGTTACGATCTCGGTTGCTCACGTGGAGTATGAGTCAGACAAGCGCCACTATGCGCACGTCGATTGCCCCGGCCACGCCGATTTCGTCAAGAACATGATTACGGGTGCCGCCCAGATGGACGGTGCCATTCTGGTGGTCAGTGCAGCTGACGGCCCGATGCCGCAGACGCGTGAGCACATCCTGCTTGCCCGTCAGGTGGGCGTGCCAAACATCGTTGTTTTTCTGAACAAGGTTGACCTGATTGATGACAAGGAACTGCTCGATCTCGTTGAAGAGGAGATCCGGGATCTTCTGACCAAGTACCAATTTGACGGCAAGAGCACCAAGATCATCCGCGGCTCTGCCACTGCGGCCCTTGAGGGGAAGCCCGAGGGTTTGGCCGCCATTCAGGCGTTGATGGAAGCCATCGATTCCGAGATTGCCGAGCCACAGCGCGAACTCGACAAGCCATTCCTTATGTCCGTCGAGGACGTTTTCTCGATTACAGGTCGCGGCACGGTTGCCACAGGTCGAATTGAGCGCGGTGTGGTCAAGATCAATGAAACCGTTGAGATCGTCGGCCTGAAGGACACGACGACGACTGTTGTCACTGGTATTGAAATGTTCCGCAAGCTACTCGATCAGGGCCAGGCTGGCGACAATGTCGGCATCTTGCTGCGCGGTATTGAAAAAGAAGGCATCGAGCGCGGCCAAGTTATCGCTGCTCCCAAGTCGATCAAGCCGCACAAGAAGGCGAAGGCCGAAATTTACGTTCTCTCTAAGGACGAGGGTGGCCGCCACACTCCATTCTTCAACGGCTACCGTCCCCAGTTTTACTTCCGTACGACGGACGTTACTGGTATCGTTAATCTTCCCACTGGTGTGGAGATGATCATGCCTGGTGACAACATCGCGGTTGAGATCGACCTGATCGTTCCAATCGCCATGGAGAAGACCCAGAAATTCGCGATTCGTGAAGGCGGCCGTACCATTGGTGCCGGTCGTATCACCGATATCATCGAATAATCGTTTTTTAACCTCTTCCCGACCGACTCTGCCGGGGCTCCTTTGGGGGTCCCGGCTGTGTCGTCTAAAAGAAATAACCACAGGGGTGTAGCTCAACTGGTAGAGTAGCGGTCTCCAAAACCGTTGGTTGGGGGTTCGAGTCCCTCCGCCCCTGCCACTTTCTCCCAACTCAACACATGGCAAATCCCTTTCGCACCGCCCGCATCTTCTTCGGTGAACTTTTTGCCGAGTTGCAAAAAGCCAGCTGGCCCACGCGCAGCGAGCTCAAAGACTCGACGATCGTGGTGATTGTCGCGTGCGTGCTGCTGGGTCTCTTCACCAGCATCAGCGATTTTGCGATTTATCAAGTCGTAGATTTATTCACCACTTGGGTCAGCTAAAACCATCCGCACCGATGACCGCCCAGACTTCCACGCCCACCAGCGCCCAGTGGTTCGCCTTGCACACGCTCTCCGGTCAGGAGAACAAGGTGAAGAACTACATTGAGAAGTTCAAAAAAGCCGAAGAACTCGACGATCATATCTTCGAAGTACTTCTGCCTACGGAAATCGTTTCCGAGGTCAAGGGGGGCAAAAAATCCACGAAGGTTCGCAAGCTCTATCCTGGCTACGTGTTCATCAACATGCGCCTCTATGACGAGGAAAAGAAAGTCGTCATCAAGCCGTTTTATTTCGTCAAGGATGCGGCCGGCGTGATCGGTTTTGTCGGTGGCGACCATCCCGCAGCTCTCCGTCAGACTGAAATCGACGAAATCAAAGCTCGTCTGCAAGCGGCTACCGGCAAGGAAATCCCGAAAGTCACCTTCGATGTCGGCGAGGAAGTTAAGATCACGGACGGTCCCTTCCTCAATCTTAACGGCCGCATCGACGAGGTCGATCCAGCCCGGGGCAAGCTCAAGATTTCTGTTTCCATTTTCGGACGGTTTACGCCCGTCGAACTCGAATACTGGCAGGTCCAGCGTGCCTCTGAAAGCTGATCCAGCCGCCCAACACCAACCAGTCATCCTCCCTTACCATGGCCAAAAAGATTCAAGGCTACGTCCGTCTCCAACTCCCAGCCGGTGCCGCTAACCCAGCACCTCCGGTCGGTCCTGCACTTGGCGCCCAAGGCGTCAATATCATGGGCTTCTGCAAGGAGTTTAACGCGAAGACCAAAGACCAGAACGGAATGATCATTCCGGTGGTCATCACCGTTTACTCCGACAAGTCTTTCACCTTCATCCTCAAGTCGCCTCCGGCTTCTGTGCTGCTGAAAAAAGCCGCCGGCATCGCGAGCGGCTCGGCCAAGCCCAATATGGACAAGGTCGGAAAGGTCACGAAGAAGCAGATCCTTGAGATCATTAAAATCAAGAAGGCCGACCTCAACGCCAACAGCGATGAAGCCGCCATCCGCATGATCGCCGGTACGGCCCGTAACATGGGCATTGAAGTCGTCGACTAATTTTCATCCACAACCACTCACCGCGGGAGTCCCTTCCGGGACGTTCGCACCGCAAGGAGTTCAAAATGCCAGTAAAACAAAGCAAACGCTACCGTAGCGCCGTCTCGGCCGCTGATCTCACCCAGGAGTATCCACTGAAAGAAGCAGTGGAGATCCTGACCAAGTTTCCCAAGGCTAAGTTCGACGAAACCGTCGAGCTGTCCTTCCGTCTCGGCGTTGACCCGGCCCAGGGCGACCAGATGGTTCGTGGCACCACGCCACTCCCGAACGGTTCCGGAAAAAAAGTTCGCGTGCTCGTGTTCACGGACGATCCCGCCAAGGCACTGGCTGCCGGCGCTGACACCGCTGGCCTCGCTGATGTGATGCTCAAAATCAATGAAGGTTGGCTCGATTTCGACGTCGCCATCTCGACCACCGAAGCCATGAAGCAGGTGCGTACACTCGCCCGCGTCCTCGGCCCCAAGGGTCTAATGCCCAATCCAAAGTCCGGTACGGTCACTGACGACATTGCCGCTGGTATCAAAGCCGTGAAGGCCGGTCGCGTTGAATTCAAAGTCGACAAGACCGCCAATATTGGCGTCGGCGTCGGCAAGCGTTCGTTCACCGCTGATCAGATCACGGAAAACGTCGCTGCTGTCCTGGAAGCCATCGGCCGGGCCAAGCCAGCCGCATTCAAGGGCCACTACATCAAGAGCGTCACGCTCTCGTCTTCAATGAGCCCGGGCGTGAAGCTCGCGGGCACCGAGTTCAACAAATTCTAATCGGATACCATCGTAACATGAGAGCAGAAAAAAAATATCTGATCGACGAGGTCACCACGCACCTCAAAAAATCCGAATACGTCATTGTCGCCAGCTATGACAAGATGAGCGTTTCGGATATCGCCAAGCTCCGCGCCAAGCTCACGCCCGAAAAGGCCGAGTTTCACGTGGTTAAAAACAGCTCTTTCCGTGTTGCGGCCAAGGCTTTCGGCCTGCCCGAGATGGACAGCGCCCTCAGCGGCCCCACGGCCATTGTCGTTGGCGGTAAAAATCCGTACGGCATCGCCAAGATCGTCAAAAAGTTTTTCACGGATACGCAGAAGCTCGAAGTCAAGACCGGTGTCATCGACAAAAAAACCTTCACTGCGAAGGAAATGTCATTGCTCGCCGATCTACCGTCGTTCGAGGCACTCCGTTCCCAGCTGCTCGGTCTGTTCAAGCAGAACGCCGCCGCTTTTGTTCGCGTTCTCGACGCGAAGGTCAAGAAGGAGCAACCCGCAGCCTAACCCTTTTTGTCCGGTGCCGGCACTCCTTCGCCGGCCCGGGCGAGAAAACAAAACATCCATCGAAGCAGGCTAGGGGATACGTCCCTTAAACGCATTTCATCCATCGAATTCGCTAGTCGCTTCAGGAAAAATATCATGAGCACCATCACTAAAGACCAAGTTATCGAGTGGCTGTCCGGCCAGACGGTTCTCGACCTCGCCGCCCTCGTCAAAGACCTCGAAGGCAAGTGGGGCGTGTCCGCCGCCGCTGCCGCTGCTGCCGGCCCTGCCGCCGCCGCTGGCCCTGCCGCCGTCGTCGAAGAGAAGACCGAGTTCACCGTCGTCCTCAAGGAAGCCGGCGCGAACAAGATCGGCGTCATCAAGGAAGTCCGTGCCATCACGGGTCTCGGCCTCAAAGAAGCCAAGGACCTCGTCGAGGCCGCTCCGAAGAACGTCAAGGAAGGCGTCAACAAGGCCGAAGCCGAGGATCTCAAGAAGAAACTCGAGGCCGCTGGCGCCAAGATCGAGCTCAAGTAATCTCTTGGCAGATCTCGTCCGCAATTCATCGCAAAGCCTCAGGACAGGCCGTGCCCGCACGGCCTGTCCTTTGGCTTTTTCATTGTTCTTTCGTTAGGTTCCCGCCCGGCGCGCTGAGCGTGCCGGCAATCGTCTCTTCGTATTCACCTCCGACCGGAAATTCCCATGGCCGACCGCACACACTCCGAACGCCTTAACTTCGGCAAACTCCGCGAAGTCATTCAGCCGCCGAATCTCATCGAGATTCAGATCACGTCGTATCTCGACTTCCTGCAAAAGGGTATTCCCGAAAAGCAGCGCAAGCCGCAGGGCCTCGAGGCCGTGTTCCGCGAGGTGTTTCCCATCCATTCCTACGACGAGCGCCTCGTCCTCGAATACGTTTCCTACACCCTCGGTGACTCGAAGAATTCCGAGCTCGAGTGCCTGCGCGAAGGCATCACCTACTCGGTGCCGCTCTACGTGAAGCTCCGCCTCCGCGAGGAAGACTTCATCAAGGACGAGGACATTTACATGGGCGAAATCCCCATGGTCACGGAGCGCGGCTCTTTCATCATCAACGGCGCCGAGCGCGTCGTCGTCTCGCAGCTCCACCGTTCCCCCGGCATCGCGTTCGAAGTCACGCCGCACCCGAACGGCAAGCTCCTCCATTCCTACCGTATTATTCCCGACCGCGGCACCTGGCTTGAAGTGCAGTTCGACAACAACGACCTGCTCTACGTTTACCTCGACCGCCGCCGCCGTCGCCGGAAATTCCTGATCACGACGCTGCTCCGCGCCATCGGCTATTCGAGCGACATCGATATCCTGAATCTCTTCTACGAAATCAAGGATCTCAAAGTCTCCAAGGCCCTCGATCTCGAAAATGTTTCCACGCTCGTCCTCGTCGAGGATGCGATCGACGCGCAGCAAGGCGTCGTCCTCGCCCGGGCGTTCGAGCCGTTGACGAAGCAGATCGTCCGCACGTTCGAGAAGCACGGTATCACCACGATCCGCGTCATCGACACGACGGTGGACGAAGGCGCTCTCATCCGCGCGTTGAAGAAAGATCCGACGCGCAACGAAGAGGAAGCCCTCAAGGAAATCTACAAGCGTCTCCGTCCAGGCGAGCCGCCGACCACGGCGAATGCCAAGGCTCTTCTGAAGCGCCTGTTCTTCGATCCGAAGCGCTACGACCTCGGCCGCGTCGGCCGCTACAAGGTCAACCAGAAGCTCGGCCTCAAGGTCACGCTTGAGCAGCGCATCATTGAGAGCGGCGACATCGTGGCCGCCACGAAATATCTCGGTCGCCTCAAGAAGGGCGAAGGCGTCGTCGATGACATCGATCACCTCGGTTCCCGTCGCGTCCGCACCGTCGGTGAGTTACTCGCCAACCAATGCCGCGTCGGCCTCAGCCGCACGGAGCGTCTCGTCCGCGAG
>JANYDX010000384.1 GCA_025363395.1 Verrucomicrobiota bacterium | reverse complement strand
GAGCCCAATCCTGAGAGTTCTGCTGCGCCGTAGCGCGCAGCAGGACTCCGGTTGAACAAGCCCGTTCCGAGTGAGGCGTGAGGTCCGCTGTCGCTTATGCGGATTGTATGGGGCGGCGAGAGACCGCGGCCCCCGGCGAGCGGCTCAGGGGCGAGGTTTGGGGTTCGCGGAGCCGTATGGCGGACGGATGACGGCACGATTTTGATTACACCCGGCGCCACTTTTCTTTCTTTTCAGCGCCAATCTTGAGTCGTGCCCAAAGCGGTGGCTGGCGGATGCGCCGCCGGCGAACCCACCGATTCTCGTTTGAGCATCGCGCGCACTCTTCATCGTACGCCTACGGGTGGGGCCCGCGCCTGTTTGGGCAGTGTGCCGACGCACACCAGCGTGAAGCGCTCGCAGTGCGGGCACCGCAAATGCCATTGCGGCAACGGCGGCTCGACCGCCGTGACGAGGATCGGTTTGGCGAGCAAGGTCTCGACGATCCTGCGCCGCTTGATCGCCGCCGGATGCAGCCAGCCGAAGTACCGCACGCGGTGTTGGCCCCGCGGCGGCACGTGCTGCAGGTAGCGGCGCATGAACTCCGCCGCACTCACCGTGCAAACCTTGCGCTGCTGCGTCGCCGAGTCGGTGTACCTGAACGTCACCTCATCGTCATCGGCGGAGACAATGCGTTCGTCGCTGATCGCCGTGCGGCCGACGTAACGTGCCAAATACTTCACCCCATTCGTGCCCGAACCGGCCGGCTGGCAATGCACGACCCACGGGCGTTGCCACATCCCGGCCGGCACCGCCGCGTGCAGCGCCGGAGCGCTGGCGCGTAGGACCGCTTCCATCCGCCCGCGGAACACCGCCGCCAGCCTCTTTACCGGCAACAACCAGTCGGCTTGCCGCGCCGCGCCCCATTTTTTGCGGTCGGCACTCAGGCCACCACCCGGCACGACATAATGCACATGCGGGTGATGCTGAAGTTGGCGGCCCCAGGTGTGCAGCACGCCGACGAAGCCGAGTTCCCCGCCGAGCAACCGCGGCTCGGCGGCGACTTGCTGCAACGTTGCCGCACTCTCGGTGAAGAGCAGATCGTGCATGAGTTCGGGCTGGGCTTGGAACGCGCCGCGCAGTTCTTCCGGCACGGTGAAGGTCACCAGAAAATACGGTACCGGTAACAACCGCTCCGTTTGCTGCTGCGTCCACGCCGCCGTGCCCGCGCCGCCGCAACGCGGGCAGGCGCGGTGATGGCAACTGTGGTAGCTGAAGTCCGAACCCGCACAATCCGTGCAGCGATAGACGTGCCCGCCGAGTGCCGGCGTGCGGCAGCGCGCGATCGCGCCGAGCGCACGCCGTTGCGCCGGTGACGCCCACGGCGGCACCGTCTGACTCGTCAGCCAGTCAGCCAAACGCGACATCGGCGCGTCTTACGTTCTCGCAGGCAACAACCGCGCAATCGCTTCGCGCGCCCCGGCCTCGTTGACCACCGTCAGGTGCAGGTAAATCATGGTCGTCTCGAGCGAAGCATGGCCCAGATACGCCGAGATGAGCCGGATGCTGACACCCTCATCGAGCATGTGGGTCGCATAGGAGTGCCGCAGCGTATGCACGACGGTGCCCTTGGGTAATCGCGCGGCGGCGACCGCCAGGCGCATACAATTCTGGACCGAACCCACGCTCATCGGCTCCACCGTTTTTGCCAGAGCCACGGACGAAGAAACGCCCTCGCGCCAACCCCGGCCCACGCCGGGGAAAATGAACTTGGGATGCCGATGCGTTTTCCAATACACCCGCAACTCCGCCAGCATGGCCGGCGGCAACGGCACGAACCGATCCTTGTTGCCCTTGGCCTCGCGGACGTGGACCCGCTCGGGCCGACTCAAATCGCCGACCTCCAGTTTGACCGCCTCGCCGATGCGCAACCCGCACGCATAGATCAACCGGAACACGGTGAGAAAACGCGCCTCGCAGATTACCCTGAAGAAGCGCGCCACCTCTTCGCGGGTGAGCACCTGCGGCAACTTTTTGGCCGAGGGCGAACGCACCAAATCGAAAAGATGCCAATCGTGGCCGAGGTGTCGCCCGTAATAAGCGCGCATCGCCGCGACTGCCGTACGCATCGACGATGGCGAATAGTGATGTGCCTCCTTGAGATGTAGCAGATGGCCGCGCACCTCGGCTTCGGTCAGGTGGCACGGATCGGCGAGGTTACCGTCCTGGGTGACGCCGTGGCGCCCGGCGATCTTGCGCACGAAACGCAGATATTCATCCTGCGTGGACCGCGCGAGGGTGCGCAGCTTGAGCGTTTCCGCGAAACGGAGGAGCGATTCCGGATCAACCGGACGGATATTCCCCACACTGCGCTTGGCACTGGAGGCATGCGTGGATACTTGACGGGTAGTTTTGGATATAGACATGACCGCCAGCCTTGCCCCCACGCCAGCCGGTCTCCATCTTCGCCCCACCGTGACTCCCGCTCACCACACCACCCAAGCTCCCCTCCGCCGCGCAGCGGCTTGGTTCAATCGGGTAGCCGGGAGTGATTAGCTCCCAGCCCCCACACCACCCGGCGTACGGGTCCGTACCGGGCGGTTCCGATCTGGCTACCGCTTCATTTTCAGAGTTCGCCGATACTTTCGTAGTCGGCGTGGTCTGTTTGGGGTAACAAGAGGCGACCTCCATAGATCCCCTCGAAGACCGCGGTCTTTCTCCGCCGCGCACGGCCGCACCAGCTCGGAAGCTGGCAGGTCGTGGCGGTCTCCGCAGTCCCGATCAGTTTGGTCCTTCGCGCGTGCGTGAGAGCCTCCGGTACTTTCAGCGCACCCCACGTGGAGTGGACACTTACTGCCGGCTCGTATCCCGCGTTACTACGACCGCTGCTGACTCCTGCTGGTCCGCCGTCACGGTTTCCCGTGACGGTGCCGTTTGATCGCCTGCGCGATGGACGGCTGGCCGGGCAGGTCTCCCCGGGTAAGAGCGTGAACTTTCGCGACACAACCCCAGACTTTACCTGTAACGCTGACACCAGGACTTCGTTGTGGGGAACCAACTCATCCACGTCACCGGCTTCGTAACCTGTTTCTGTTCGTGGGCTCATCGCTTTGACTCCAGCTTCCTTCCCACCCGGTCTCGCGACCGCGCAGTTGCTTTTGTCTAATGCTTTTATTTTCATTTTGGTATCTTGCATCCGGGACTTTCACCCAGTCAGTTCACGCCCATGCCGGGCACACTCCAGAGCACTACAGACAACGACAGGGCTGCGCCCCGTCGTGTCTGACCTCAAGCGTTGATCTAGCATAGGTTTTTATCGGAAAATTGATCTGTAAAATATTTTGATATGAAAATTAAATCTTTTAGCTGTGTTCTCTTTCTAACTATTTGGTTTTTTGCGCATGCCGCGGATTTGAAGAATGGTCTTTCTGAATATCCTTTTGGGGCTCAAATAGTTTATGGAAGTTCGCCTTTACTTGAGCATACGAAGCTTAGGGGCGAATTCGCGGGCTATGAAACCGTTTTTGATGAAAAATTGCCGGTTTTCATAAATTTGAAGCCAAAGAAAGGTGTTGCTCCCGAGTATCCGCCTGACGACTTAAAAAAGGGTAAAGAAGGGACTCTGACAGTGAATGTCATTGTAGACAAAGACGGCGTGGTAGAGCAAAGCCTCAACACTCAGGTCAAAGCAACGGGCAAAATGACGCAAAGCGCTACCGTTGCATTAAGCGAGTGGGAATTCGCTCCTATAACACAAAATGGCAAGAAAGTCCGATTCATCGCGGTGGTGCCAATAGTCTTTAAGTTAGAGGAAAAAACTGCAGCAAAACAGCCTAACAACTTAGAGAGTTCTGTGGAGCGAAGCCGACACAGGACGCTGGATGAACAAGCCCGTGAGAAGTGACCAGCGGTGCCGGACCGCGGTTATGCGGTTTGTATTGACCGGCGTGGTGAGGGGGAGATCGGTGGACTGACGAGACCGTGCCCGCTTTGTGCTGAACGCCTGATCGGCGGGCAGTTGATCGGATATTTTTGATCACGCTCAGGGCCTCTTTTCTTTCTTTCCCACGCCAATCTTGAGGCACGCGCAAAGCCGTGGCTGGCGG
>JANYDX010000356.1 GCA_025363395.1 Verrucomicrobiota bacterium | reverse complement strand
GCCGGTGACATCAGTGTCATCGAGGCTTTCGCGCCAGAACAGGCCAAGGCCAAGCTGATGAACCAGATCATCGGCCGCATCGCCCCCAAGGGCAAGGTGCTCATCGTGGATGATCCGTTCACCGGTGAGGCTACCCGTGCGGCACGCAATCTCGCTCGCGTCACGCTGCAGGAAGCTTCGAAACTCAACACGCTCGATCTCGTCAAGTATAGCTGGATCGTCGTTTCCACCAAGGCCCTCGAGAAGATTATCGTCCGCGCTACCGGAGCCCAGTCATGATTAACGCTGATAAAGTTCTTAAGCACATCCGTCTGACGGAAAAGTCCAACAAGCTTTCCTCCAACTACGGACAATACACCTTCGAAGTGTTCACCTCGGCCACGAAGCACACCGTGCGCGCCGCCGTTGAACAGACCTTCAAGGTCACCGTCACCCGCGTCAATATTATGAACCGGAAGGGCAAGCCCAAGCGTTCCCGCCGCGGCCAGCCCATCACCGCTTCCGATAGCAAGCGCGCGATCGTCACCCTGAAGCAGGGCGATAAGATCGAGCTCACCTAAGCCCCCTGGAGAATACCTACCATGGCACTCAAATCTTTCCGTCCTCTCACGCCCTCCCTTCGGTTCACCACCCTGAACCGTCCGGTTGAAATTTCCACCAAACGTCCCGAGCGCTCGCTAGTCGAGTCCAAGCCGAAGACCGGTGGTCGCAATGCCTATGGCCGCATCACCTCGCGCCGTCGCGGTGGTGGTCACAAGCAGCTGTACCGCATCATTGATTTCAAGCGCAACAAGCTCGACATCACCGCCACGGTTCAGGCGATTGAATACGATCCGAACCGCAGCGCTTTGCTCGCGCTTCTCGCGTACGCTGATGGTACCAAGAGCTACATCATCGCTCCTTTGGGTCTGAATGCCGGTGACACCGTCTACGCTGCGGTCAAGACGGACACGAATGATTACCGTCCCGGTAATTCCTTCCAGCTGGCCGGTATTCCTCCTGCTACGAAACTGAATTCGGTTGAACTGATGCCCGGTCGCGGTGCTCAGATCGCCCGTGCGGCCGGCACCTCGGTCGAGCTCGTTTCCGTCGAAAACGGCTACGCCCAGCTCCGTCTTTCCTCCGGCGAGACCCGTCTCGTCAATGCGAAGTGCCGTGCTACGATTGGCGAGGTTTCGAATGCCGACCACAGCAAGCGCAAGCTCGGCAAGGCCGGCCGCAATCGCTGGCTCGGTAAACGTCCGCGCGTCCGCGGTGTCGCGATGAACCCGGTCGACCACCCGAACGGTGGCGGTCAGGGCAAGTCCAAGGGTGGCGGTGGTCGCCAGCACCTCGTATCGCCTTGGGGCCAGCTCGCGAAGGGTTTCCCGACGCGCCGCCGCACCAAGCTTTCCAGCTCCTTCATTCTTGTGCGCAAAAACGGCCGTCCGCCGCGCAACAAGAAATAACCCCGCGCTCATCCGGAGAATAATTCACCATGGCACGTTCGATCAAAAAAGGTTACTTCGTTGATTACCACCTCTTGGAGAAAATCCAGAAGGCGGCGAAGATTACGGGCAACCGCAAGCCCATCCAGACTTGGAGCCGTCGCTCGACGGTTACGCCTGAATTCGTCGGTCACACCATCAGTGTGCACAACGGCAAGGCCCACATCGCCGTTTACATCACCGAGAACATGGTCGGCCATAAGCTCGGCGAGTTCGCCCCCACGCGCCTCTTCAAGTCGCACGGTGGCATGACCCGCAAGGAAATTTGAGGCTTCGGCCCAACTGGAATACCACAATGGAAATTCAAGCTCTCACCCGCAACGCGCACATGTCGCCCAAGAAGGTTCGCGAAGTCGCGCGCCTCATCCAAGGCCGCAGCGTCACCGAGGCCCTCGACTTCATCGCCCTCATTCCGCGCAAGTCCGCCCGCCTCCTGGCCAAGACGCTCAAGAGCGCCGTGGCCAACGCCGAGAACAACAACAGCATCTCCGCCGACCAACTGGTCGTGCACCGCGCGCTCATCGAGAATGGTCCGGTGCTGAAGCGCTTCAAGGCTGGCGC
>JANYDX010000366.1 GCA_025363395.1 Verrucomicrobiota bacterium | reverse complement strand
ATATATAGCCTGCACCCCGGTGATGGCTGCGGATACATCGGGATTCCCGGGATATTTGGCCTGGAGAAATGTGGCGATTTTCGCCGGCGCGGCTTCCGCCGTAGCGATGTCCGACTGGGTCAGGGCCTGCACGGCGGAGCGTTTGATGTTGGGCAGGACGGGGCTGAGCTTGCCGGTGGTCAGGGCGAGTTCCACGGAATCGTTCGCGGCGGGGAACACGTGCGCAGGTCGATTGTGGCAGTCCAGACAATCCATCACGCGAATCCGGTCGGCGGGCGGCTCGCCCTTGAATGCCTCGGTGCGAAACACCCGCGAGGTTCCGTCCTTGAGATTGGTGACACGCATCCACGGGATGTCCTGGCGCTTGTCGTCAGCCGGATAATATTCCACGCGATCGTTGGGGTTGACGTGCCAGTGTATGCCGCCGAGAGGACTGCCAGGCTTGGTGGTGTTCACCGCCATCAGCAGGCGGACAGTGTAGGCGGTGTTTTTCTTGTCCGAGATGAAATGTTCAAAATTCAGGTCGACGTTGCCGTGGAATTTTTCCGGCGAATGACAGCGTGCGCAAATCTCCTCGGCGGGCCGGAGATTCTTGACCGGCGTGGCGATCGGCCGGTTGTAGTTGTCGAGGGTGTAAGCGATCAGCTGGTGCGTGCCGTTGATCTTCGCCTTCACAAATGATTTGGCGCCGGATCCGATGTGGCATTCGACGCAGTCCACGCGGGCGTGCGCTCCGCGCTTGTAGACGGTGAATTCCGGGGTCATCGCCCGGTGACAGACCTCGCCGCAAAACTGGTTGGATTCGGCGTAGTGGAAGGTCTGGTAGCTGCCAAACGCGCTGAGCCCCAGGAAGGCCAGAGCGCCGCAGCCAAAGAGGACAAGATAGCGCCGCTGGTTCTGATCGGAAAAATCCAGCCGCCATTTGTCGGGTACGGTCATCGCATGCTTGATGGCCCAGCGGCGCTGGGCCCACGCGCCGAAGAAGATCATCACCAACCCGGCGATGAGAAATCCGGGGGCGATGATGTAGGTTAAAATTCCCAAGTAAGGATTTTTGTCGCCCTGCGTGAAATCCATTCAGACGAGGAAGGCGAAAGAGAACAACGCGCCCATGGCCAGCACCCCGCCGATGGCGCTGATCCAGTTGTTGAAATTCGAGCGCGGCTTGAGCCGCGCAGCGGGAATGGATTGGATCGGTTCAGACATCGTTATGACGGACTTGGCGGATCAGTCTCCTGTCCGGGCGGGGCAAGGAATTTCGCCCGCCGGCGCAGTGGGTGGCGGCCTCAGGCCTTGAACTTGCGGACGAACGCGACGAGGTCCTTGATTTCGTCACCGGAGAGTTCGTCCTTGTAGGACTTCATACCTGGCAAAACCGTCCGCAAGGATCAGCTCAGCCTGGGAGCGTGCGTTGCTCGCGGCGTGTTTGATGGCTGTAGCCGGCTCGTCGCTTTTGATGGCGGCCTGTCGCGATACCAAAATTTCCAGCTACCGTATTCCCAAGGAAAAAGATCTGTCGCTGGCTGAGCCGGCCGTTCCGCCGGTGGGTGCCATGCCGTCGTCCAGCGAAAACAGGACTGTTGCCACTGTGCCCCAAGCTGATGGCGCCGATCTGATTTGGACTGTGCCGTGGCTGTGGAAAGCCAAACCTCCCTCCGCCATGCGCAAAGGCAGCTATACGGTCGGTGACGCGGACGCGGGGGAGGCCGTGGGTGATCTCTCGATTACGGCGTTTCCCGGTGACGTGGGCGGTGAGCGGGCGAATGTGAATCGTTGGCGAGGTCAGCTCCAACTGGAGCCGCTGGCTGAAGCGGAGCTGTCCCGTGTGATCACGCGCGTGACCCAGAACGGTCTGAATCTTTCGATTGTCGATTTTGTGGGCGGCCCGGCTTCCCATGGGCAAAGAATGATTGGAGTGATCGTGCCGTTCAAAGGCGCCACTTGGTTTTTTAAGTTCACCGGCCCCGAAGCGGTGGTGGCGAAGGCCAAGCCTGCGTTCATCGCTTTCCTCGAAACTGTGAAGCCGGCCTCCGACCCGGTTGCGAATGCTTCTGTTTCGGCGCTGCCGATACCCGCCGACACGGGAATCAGTCCGATCGCCATGACCAACACCGTGGTTCCCCCTGAGGCGGGCCCGGGCCTCGCTTGGACCGCTCCAACGCGGTGGCAAAGCAAACCGGGCTCGGTGATGCGCAAGGGAAGCTACATCGTGGCGGGCGAGGGTGGAGTGACCGCCGATCTTTCGATCACCGCTTTTCCCGGCGCCGTCGGGGGTGAGCTTGCCAATACGAATCGCTGGCGGGGCCAGCTCGGGCTGCCGCCGCTGGCCGAGTCGGAACTCGAGGCCGCCGTCACGCGGCTCAACGCCAACGATCTTGCATTCACGCTGGTCGACGGTGCGAGCACCGGCGCGGACGCCAAGCGTATCCTCGGCGCGATGGTCCCCTATCAGGGAGCCATGTGGTTCTTCAAGCTCACAGGACCTGACGCACTCGTCGCCCGGGAGAAACCGGTCTTCGTTGAATTTCTCCAAACCGTCCGTCCGTCCGCGGGCCCACGTCCATGAAAAGCCTGTTCCGCCACGTCCGCAATTTTTTCGTGTCGCTCCAGCTCACCGTCGCGCTGCTCGTGCTTGGCATGCTGCTGATTTTCGCCGCGACGCTGGACCAGACCAACCTTGGCATCTGGGGCATTCAACAGAAATGGTTTCGGACTTTCGTGGTGATGCAGGAGGTGCGCGGCGTGCCGTTGCCGCTTTTCCCGGGTGGTTACCTGCTCGGCGGTCTGCTGCTGATCAATCTCATCTCGGCCCACGTCTACCGGTTTCAGCTTTCGTGGCGCAAGGCGGGTATTTTTCTCACCCATTCCGGTCTCATCCTTCTCCTCATCGGCGAATTGCTGAGCGGTCTGTGGCAGGAGGACTACCACATGCGGCTCACGGCGGGCGAAACGAGAAACTATGCGGAGAGCGCCCGTTTTAATGAACTTGTCCTGACCGACATCACCGACGCCAAGTTCGACGATGTGGTCGCGATCCCGGAAGACGTCCTCGCACAGCATGAAACCGTCCAGCATCCGAAGCTGCCGTTTCGCGTGGTCACGAAAGCTTATTTTCCCAACTCACTGCTCCAACGCCGCGCCACCGATGCGCCGCCCTCGCTCGCGACGACTGGGGTGGGGCTGGGAGTGGTGGCCGCACCGCAGCCACTCACCTATAAACAAGCCGAGGCGAATACGCCCAGTGCGTACATTGAACTTGCCGCGACGGACGGTTCAGCCGGCACCTTCCTGGTCTCCAGCGGACTCGTGGCCCCACAGCACTTCGACTACAACGGACACCAATGGAAAATCGATCTGCGCCCGCGCCGCCTCTACCGGCCATTCTCCCTCACGCTGCTGAAGTTCAGCCATGACCGTTACGCGGGCACGGAAATCCCGAAGAATTTTTCCAGTCGGCTCCATCTCACCACGGCCGGCGGGCAGGATGATCGCGACGTGCTCATCTACATGAACAACCCGCTGCGCTATGCCGGGCTCACGATCTATCAGGCGGGTTTCGAAAATAATGACCGGATCACGATTCTCCAGGTAGTGCGCAATCCTTCCTGGATTCTTCCCTATGTATCCTGCGCACTGATGGCCGCGGGACTCATCGTCCAGTTCGGGCTGCATCTCTTTGGCTTCCTGAAAAAACGCCACCCTGCGGTACTTGCCTCCGCATGAAAAAATTTCTTCCCGGCTGGATTCTTGCCGCCGCCCTGATCCTGGTTGTCGCCACCCTTTGGCCAACTCACTCAACCGGTGCGTTCGACCTGGCTGCGTTCGGCCGTCTTCCTACTTTGGTCAACGGCCGGGTCAAACCGCTCGACACCGTGGCTCGAAACACGCTGCTAATGAGCCAGGGCCGGCAGCGCGTGGTGACCCCGGACGGCCGCGAGCTCGCGCCCGTGGAGTGGTTGCTGGACGTGCTTTACCGGCCCGCGCTCGCGGACGCCTGTGCGACGTTTGAAGTGGTCCATCCCGATGTGCTCGTGCTGTTCGATCTCTCCCCGGATGAAGGGGCGGGTAAGAAACGCTTTTCCCTTCGCCAGCTGATGAAAGGCCTGCCCGAACTCGAGCGCCAGGCGCGGCTAGCGGATGCGGTGGAGAGTCCGGTGCGCTCGTCTTTCCAGCGTGCGGTCATCCAACTTCGCGAAAATATCATCCTCTACCAGCATCTGCAGAACAGCCTCGTTCCTCCCGGCGTTGACGGTTATCTCGACGAGTTTGTTGCCTTCGTGCCGCGTCTGCCCGCGGCGGTTGAGGCCCTCCGGGCCCAGCGCGCCGGTCAGCCGCATGACGACGCCGCCGCGAAACAGATGCTCGAATTGAGCCGTTCCTTTGCCGCGATGGACACGCTGGGCTACCTGCTTCCGATTCCGCCTGAGACCGATCTCGCCAATCCCGCGGCGTGGAAGTCCGCCGGCGCTTCGCTGCAGGATGGTCTCGTCAGCGGAAAGTTCAACCCGGCGGCCGTGACCTTGGCCACTCTCGGTGTGGCGTGGCGGGACGACCAGCCGCAGGCCTTCAACGCCGCAGTGCACGCCTACCGCTTGCGGCTGGACGGTGCCATCCCCGCGCTGATCACCAAGTGCGAGGTCGAAACACGCTTTAACGCCGCCCAGCCTTTCTACACGAGCATGCTGCTCTACGTCACCGCCTTTTTGCTCGGAGTTGTCTCCTGGCTGATGTGGCCGGAGTCCCTCGGGCGCGCGGCGTTCTGGCTGGTTGGCGTCGCGTTCGTGGTCACGAGCCTTGGCATTGGCACCCGGATGTGGCTGGAGGGACGGCCACCGGTCACGAATCTTTATTCGTCCGCGCTGTTCGTCGGTTGGGGCGCAGTCGGACTCTGCCTCGTGCTCGAGTATTTTCACCGGAATGCCATTGGCAGTGTTGCCGGGGGACTGATCGGATTTGGCACTCTGGTCATCGCGCACCACCTCGCGCTCGGCGGCGATACGCTGGAAATGATGCGCGCGGTGCTTGACTCCAATTTCTGGCTCGCGACCCATGTCGTGACCGTGACCACCGGTTATGCGGCGACATTTCTCGCCGGCTTTCTGGCGCTGATCTATGTGGCCCGCGGGGTGTTCACGCGTTCGCTGGACGAAGCGACGGCGGAGGCGCTTTCCCGCATGGTGTATGGCGTGGTTTGTTTCGCCACGCTCTTTAGTTTCGTCGGCACGGTGCTGGGTGGCATCTGGGCCGACCAGTC
>JANYDX010000294.1 GCA_025363395.1 Verrucomicrobiota bacterium | reverse complement strand
ACCTTCCACGGTTGCTCGAGATCGAGCACCATGGCGCTGATCGAATAGACAAAGCCGTTACAGGTGCCGGTGACCGCGTGATAAATGAGCAGCCAGCCTTCGCTCGTCTCGATTGGCGACGGGCCCGCGCCGATCTTGGTGCCTTGAAACCAGGGCCAGCCGCGACCCATGACGTGCCGGTGCTTGCCCCAGTAAATCAGATCGGGACTCTCGCTGGTGAAGATATCGCCAAAGGGCGTATGGCCGGTGTCCGACGGACGGCTGAACATGAGGTACTTTCCATTCACCTTGCGGGGAAAAAGCACGCCATTGCGGTTGTAGGGCAGGAAAGCGTTTTCGATTTGTTCGAAATTCACGAAGTCCGTGGTCTTCGCGATGCCGATGGTGGGGCCATGATAGCCATTGCACCAGGTGATATAATGCACGCCGTCGATCTCGGTGACGCGCGGATCGTAGGCGTATTCGTGTTTGATGACCTCAGGGTCGCCCTTGAAGTCGATTGGCTTCGGCTCGAAGGTGAACTTCAGGCCGTCCGGACTGCGCCCGACATGAAGATGCGGCACGCGGTCCATGCCCTCGGTACGAAACACGCCGATGAATCCGCCCTTCCATGGCACGACGGCACTGTTGTAGATGCCCGTGACGTGGGGCAGCGGGCGGCGGCCGATAACCGGGTTGGCATCATAGCGCCAGAGCAAGTCGGAGTTGCCGGCGGCACGCGGCTGCCAGGGAATGTTAGGGAGAGCGGGACCAACGATGGAGAACTTCATGAAAGGGCGTGGCGGGAATTTAAATTGGAAACAGCTTATTTCTTTTCCGGGGTCAGGCGGAACAGGACCACATCGTGTGAATCAAGATGGGCCTTGTAGGCCTTGCTGGTGTCGCCGGCGGGTTTCTTGGCCCAGACATCCTGCACTTGGAATTTACCCTGGATGGTCCAGAGGCGGTTCCACTCAACGGTGATGTCCGCCGCCGTTGAACTGGTGTTGAGCGCGCACACGGCCCATTCGCCATTGCTGAGTTCGCGCACCCAAATTTCGATGTTCTTGCCCGGGTCAGCCAGCGCGCGGAAGCCCTGCTTGCCGAGGGCATCCTGATCGATGGCAAGAACGTCCTTATTGATCAGCATGTCGCGGTAAACCGGTTCCATGTGCCGCACATCGTTGCCGGCGATCAATGGCGCGGCGATGATGCACCACAAGCTGAAGTGGGCGCGGGATTCGGCCAACGTCAGGCCCTCGGTGCCGACTTCGAGCATGTCGGGATCATTCCAATGCCCGGGACCGGCGTACTTGCCAATGCCGTCAGGGCCGTTGCTCTCGACCAGCGTGTATTGCAAATCGAGATTGCGCTTCCAACCGCTCTCCCAGCCCTTGCGGCCGTCGTAGGAGCTGTAGATATCACCCGTCGTGCGCCACATGTGTCCGACGTCACCGGCCCACTCCCACGGCTTGTTCTGACCCCATTCGCACAGGCTGAACACCATCGGACGGCCGGAGGCGTGGATGGCATCGCGCATTGTCTTGTAGGTTTCGCGCGCGTCGGCCGTGCCGTGTTCGCACCAGTCGTATTTCAGAAAGTCGATGCCCCAGGAGGCGTAGGCCAGGGCGTCCTGATACTCATGGCCGCGGCCGCCGGGAAAGCCCGCGCAGGTTTTGGTACCCGCACAGCTGTGAATGCCAAATTTGAAACCTTTCGAGTGCAGGTAATCACCCAAGGCCTTCATGCCACTGGGGAATTTCTTGGGGTCAGGCACGTGATTGCCCTGCGCGTCGCGTTCCATGCTCTCCCAGCAGTCGTCGATCACTATGTAAGTGTAGCCGGCATCCCGCATGCCGTTTGCGATCATCGCATCGGCGGTTTCCCGGATGAGGGCCTCGTTGATATTCGAAGCGAAGGTATTCCAGCTGGTCCAGCCCATGGGCGGCGTGAGGGCGAGCCCGGGGAACTTCTGGGCGAAAGCGCTGCCGGCCAGGCTTAAGCCGGCGGTGAGCGCGAGAACGAGTGAACGGGTTTTATTCATAGAGATAGGAAAAGAGGAAAGTTATAGATTCGCGCCACCGGAGCGGATGACATCGCGATACCAGTAGGCGGAGTCCTTCGGCGTGCGTTTCTGGGTCTGATAATCCACGTGCACGAGGCCGAAGCGGTCCTTGTACCCCTCAGCCCATTCGTAGTTGTCCATGATCGACCAGTAGAAATAGCCCGTGACGGGCACGCCGTCGCTGATGGCGCGGCGGATCGCCCGGAGATAGCGCGCGATGAAATCGATCCGCTGTGGATCGTGGACCTTGCCGTCGAGGTGGACGAAGTCGGTGTTGCAATAGCCGTTCTCGGAAAACACGAGGGGCAGCTTGTAGCGCTCGGTCTGGAAACGCGCGGCCCAGTACGGGGCGTCGGGCGCCACTTCCAGCCACGAGAGGGTGCCGCGTGGATTGCCAATGCCCCAACCACCCGGCAAACGCTCGGGATTGCCCTTGGCGTCAGCGCGGACTTTCCAGCCGGAATAACAATTGTACGCAAGGAAGTCGGTTTTCTGGGAGATGAGTTTCATATCCGCCGCCGTGACTTTCGGCATGTCGGCACCAAAGGATTTCACTCCCTCCTCGGGATATTTGCCGAAGATCACCGGATCGGCCCACCAGGAAAGATTCCACATGTTCTTTTCGGTGCTCGCAAAATAATCGCGGCGCGCCGCCTCGATGTCGCGCTTGCTCTCCGTCGCCGGGATGCGCTCGCGGCTCGTGTGCGCAATGGAGATTTTCACGGGACCCTTGCAGCCCGCGCGCACCGCCTGGACGCCGCGACCGTGAGCCATCAGCAGGTGATGCGCGCCGAGCAGACAATCGGAGAACGGCAGCTTCAAGCCCGGCGCAAACCGGCCCTCATGATAACCGAGCCCGAGCACGACGGGCGGCTCGTTAAAGGTCATCCAATTCTTAACGCGGTCACCGAGCAGATCCGCGACAATGGTGGCGTAGTCGCCAAACCATTCCACGAAGTCGCGGTTCAAAAAACCGCCCCGCTGCTGCAGCGCATGCGGCAAATCCCAGTGGTAAAGCGTGACCCACGGCGTGATGCCGGACGCGAGTAATTTGTCGATCAGCCGGTCGTAGAAAGCCAGACCCTTGGCGTTGGGCTTGCCCGTACCCGTCGGCTGGATGCGCGGCCATGCTACCGACATGCGGTAGGCTTGAAGTTCCAGTTCCTGCATGAGCGCCACATCCTCGCGCCAGCGATGATAATGGTCACAGGCGACGTTACCGGTGTGGTTGTCGAATATCTTTCCCTGCTCCTGGGAAAATACATCCCAGACAGACGGGCCGCGTCCATCGACGTTCCAGGCCCCCTCGATTTGATAGGCAGCGGCGGCAGCGCCCCAGACAAAGTTTTTGGGGAAGGACATGGAGAGTTAGGTATAACCGGAGCAGCAAAGCTCCGCAGGGGGGAGGTCCATGTTACCTGATGCCACGCACCAAGGTAATGAGAACCTTTACCTCATACATGAGAAACCTTAACCCCGCAGGGCCTTCATTTTAGCCCGAGAAACTTGATTATCCAGTCGTTGATCGCCGCGCCCTGTTCCGGCGGATAGCTGTGCGCCTGCTCAAACTCCACCGCCAAGGTCTTGGGCGCGGTGATGACATTGTACGCCGCAAAGGTGGAAGTCGGGGGACAGGTGGTATCGTTGTACCCCCAGATATAAAACCCGGGCGCTTTCAACCGCCGGGCAAAATTAACCGTATCGTAGTAGGTTGCCGTCTCGATCTTGGCAGGTGTGGCTTGATGCGAGGGCTGCCCGCTCACGGGATCGGTCTGGAAGGGATGCGGCCAGCCGCCGGCGCGCCCGTGCAACTCGGCCGACACATCGCAGAAGGCCGGGTGCGTGGCGCTCAATCCTGTCACACGTGGATCGAGCGCCGCTGTGACAATTGCCAGCTGCCCACCCTGGCTCGCCCCGGCTACCACAAGGTCCTTGCCATTCCACATCTCGCGACCGGTCAGAAAATCATTCGCCCGCACACAGCCCAGATAGATCCGGTGATAATAGAATGTCTCCTTGTCGTCGAAATTGAAGAACCAATAGCCGTTGAGCGGGCCGGCGGCGAGATTGTCGTAGACCGACTGGGTCATGTTCACGGGGATGCCGTGAACGCCGATTTCCAGCGTGATCACCCCGCGTGCAGCCAGGTCCTTGTCGCCCGAATACGGCCGCACCCCGGCTCCGGGCACGCGCAGAACCGCGGGATATTTCCCCGGCGCCTTCGGTTCGCACAGGATGCCGAACATTCGCGAGGGCACTGCCGTCCAATTCGGCCCGGCATTGCGAAAACTCACGTGATAGACGTTCACCTTGTCGGTGCAGGCGTCGGGGAGCAAGGTGAGCAGCGGCTCGATCGGCACCTTGGCCAGTTCGTCCTTTTGCTTCTGCCAGAACGCATCGAAATCGGCCGGCACGACCTGCGTTGCCACAATTTTCTCGGGCGCAAACGCCGCCGTCGCCACGCCGCGATAGGTCCGCCCCGCCACTGCAGTCGTCACCACACAGCGCAAAAAACCGGGCTGATTCATCGTCCCGCCATCGATCAACAAACCATCCAGCGGCACCGGTGCTGTTTTGGCTGTCCCCGGCATCAGATCGGGGGCGACCGTGTAACTCACCGAGGCCTGATCGATCGATTCGCTGTCAGCTGTGACGAAAATCCTGAAGTGCGCGGACTCGCCGATTTGATAAGTCCAATCACGATGATCAGGCACCACGCGCACTTGGATCGTCGCAACGCGGAACGCTGCCTGCGGCGGCACCGGCGAGATCGCCAAATCGCCAAGGGCCATGGCCGCGTGACCGAACAATACACCGATAAGCAGGGAGAGACGGAGGTTCATAGGGTATGCGACGTGATACCGCGTCCGCCCTGCGCAAGACGAGTTTTAAGATCACCGGCTTAAGCGCGTAGCTGTTAAGCGAGTGCACCCCGCCCACATCCAAGAATTCCTGCCAAAAAAAGAGCCGGTCAAAATGACCGGCTCTTCGTCTTAAATTTCTCTTTGCGCTCAGGCTTCGTAGCCGGGCTGTGTCTTGTCCACGCTTTCCTTGGTGAGCCGCACATAGGACGGCAGACCATTGTCGTACGGCACAGCGACCTCACCCTGAATCAGCGGCGTGGCATAACGGAAGAACTGGAAGTTCAGACTGACGCCATCCTCGTTGACCCACTCCTTGGGCAGTTTCTTGAGATTGCCGACAATGTCGGTGAGCGCCGACAGGCCGGTCTCGCAGGTGTAATTGTCACCATCACCGCGCACGAGGGTGACGAGCTTGTCGGTCTCGCCGTTGACGGCGGCCTTAACCGCAGCCTGGCCGACCAAAAAGGCTTCATCCGCATCCGTCTTCGAGGCAAGATGCGCCGCCGAACGCTGAGTGAGACCGAGGCGGGCCACGCGGGCCTTCGCACCAACCTGGCCTTCGACCAAATCCTTGAGGAATTCGCCAATGCCACCCAGCTGCGCTTCGGCCGTGCCGTTGTTCTCGACGGAAACGTAATTGCCATCCTTGTCGACGAGGCCTTCGCCCGCGACCACGACGCAATGTTTCTCACGCTTCAAGACCCGGCGGACGTCATCCACGAATTTCTCATTCGTGAACGGCACTTCGGGGAGATAAACCAAGTGCGGAGGATCATTCGGATGATCCCGGCGCTTCGCCAGCGAGGCACCGGCGGCGAGCCAGCCGCTGTTGCGGCCCATGACTTCAACGATCGTGACCAGATCGCCCTGTCCCATCGAGTCGGCATCGAGCGAGAGTTCTTTCACGGTTGCGCCGATGTATTTGATCGCGCTGCCGTAGCCGGGGCAATGGTCGGTGGCCGGCAGATCGTT
>JANYDX010000276.1 GCA_025363395.1 Verrucomicrobiota bacterium | reverse complement strand
ATAGAGCAGCATCTCGCTGTCGGTTGACGGAGCCAATCCTTCAGTCGTGGCCTTGGGTGGGGCGGGACGGGATACCTCGGAGCGTTGGAAAAGATCGGGCAGGGGATTGGGCAGGGGATCGGGATTTAAGCGGGGCTTGAGCAGGGCATCGATCTTGATTTTTATTTTTTCGAAATGAACGGCATTGCTGTTGGTCTCGCCTCCTGGGCGTGGGGGCTTGCTGCGCGCCGACGGTGCGGCGGCCAACGTCGCAGCGCATAGGAGGCTGAGGGCGAAAATAAGAGGCCGGTGAGCGGGCGGGTTCATGGGCTGCCGAGGAGTTCGACGGTGAGGCCCAGGGCGAGGCTGTTGGTTTTTCCATCGCCCCGGCCGAAGTCAAAGGTCTTGATTCGCAGCTGGCGCGGCCCGCTTTCAAGTTCGCGAAGAAAACTCATAAGCTGGGCATAGGAGCCGGTGACGCGCAGGGTAAACGGGATGGACTTATAGGGATTGCCGTCGTCCACCGGTTGAGAGCTCAGCTGGTTCAGCTGGGTGATCCGAACGCGGCTGAGCGTTTCCAGCCCGTAGAAATAGCCGTAATTTTCGGCCAGATCAGTTTCCACGATGAGATTCTGGTCAATTTGTTTCAGAGCTTCTTCGACCGTCGCGAGTTCGCCGACGATGCGGCTCTGAGTGGACAGTGCGGAAAACATTTTTTCCCCGCTGCGGCGCACTTCCTCGTGGGTCGCCGAGATGAGCTGCTGTCGCTGCCAGAGGAAATAATTGCAGGTGCTGAGCAACAAAAACGCCGTGACGCAGAAAAACAGAAAGGGGGCGCGGCGGATCGCATTGAGGAATTGCTGGAGGCCGGGATTCATTGATCGGCCTTTTTCAACTTGAAGCTGATCTGGAAGGTGAGGGAGTCGGAATCATCTTCGCGTTGAAAGGAAGACAGTGCGATGCTGACGAAGAGAGGGGCGATGGCCGGATCACGTCGGAGGTCTTCCACGTACCGGCGAAGTGAGCGGCTGGCCTGTTCGGAGGGTTCGCGCAGGCCGCCATGGAGGGTGACGCCGGTTTCATTGGCTTCGATCGTGGTGATCTCGATGTTCGCCGGGCGGGAGCGGCCGAGGTTCAAAATCAAATCCGAGACCTGAAAGGGTCCTCCCATGAGTTCGTAGGCGCGATCCAGCCGTCCGGCCCGGGCAGCGAGAGTGCGGGTGGATTGATTGAGGTCGGTGTAGAGCCTCTGGCTCTGGCTGATGCGTTGCGTCCAGAAGTCGCTGTCGGTGGAGAGGGTGTAATTTACGTAGAGCAGCCAGCAGGTCAGGGTGAGCGCGGAGGCGGCGAGGGCGCCGGCAATGGCGGTGGTGATAAACCGCCGGCGGACCATTTTGTTGTTCGGAAGCTGCGCGGATAAATGGCAATCGATGTGCCAGGGTCCCTGATAGACGGCATCTTCGGCCGGGCTTTTTTCCAGTTTAGTGACGCTTAGATCGGCGAGCAGGCTGAGCGCGCCGAGCCAGTGCTGTCCGAGCGGGGGCACACTTTCGGCGGCCTGCAGACCAACGCTGGGCATCCACTCCTGGCAATCCATGATGAACGGGGTGCGGCCGACGACCTGGGCCAGGGGTTCAGTGATCCACGAAAGTGCCGGTGGAAGGTACGCGCAGTAAATTTCCCCCACGGGCTGGCCGGTGGTCATTTCGTAGGAATCGACGAGCGGCTTGAGGTCGCGGCCGATCGCGCGCACGAATTTGGTGGCGCGGAGCAACAGCTCCTCATCGTTCTGCAGGAGACGGTCGCGGACCGCCTCGGTGTGGTTCAGGCCGAATTCCTTCCGGGCCGCGTGGACGATAGATGCGAAACCGTGGCGCACGGGCGCCGGCGTGTGCACGCCCTCCTTGCCGAGAATGTAGGCCACCGTGTGTTCCTGCTCGATATTGACGACCACGATGGCGCGCTTGTCGTTCCGGCGGGCCTTGAAATTGGAGATGACGCCGAGCAAGGGCAGGATGCCCATTTCCAAACGGTAGGGCAGCAACCGGTGGTCGAGCAGGCGCTGCTGGGTGTGATGCACGTCGGTGTGCGACAAGCCGCAGAGCAGGGCGGGGCGCTGCGTGCCTTCTGGCAGCATGGGAGTGCCTTCGAGCGGGCTGAGCGTGGCGAGCTTCCATGCATCCGGGTGTTCGACTTTGTATTGTTCCCGGACGAGATTGGCGAGGTAGGCGGGATCGGTGAGTTTGCGGGGCAGGATGCTTTCGCGCTGGAGCAATCCCTCCGGGGCGATGAAGCCGCAGTGCACCGGCAGCCAGGCTTTTTGTTTGTCGAAATTTTCATCCAGCCACTGGCGGAGGCCGAGATCGTCATCGCTGTCGAATTCCGCGGCGCAATCCAGGATGGCGGTTTCACCGTCGGGACGACTGAAGCCCGCGGCGAGGATCTGATACGGATTGATCTCGATCAGGAGGTTGCGCCGGGAGTTGCGTTTAAAGAGGTCGGAAAATATCACGGGGTTCGATCCGGCTTTAACCTATTCAGGCTGGGTGGCCGGCGTCAAGGCGTCCACTGGGCCAGACTACGGAAGTATCACCAGTTCGGCCGGGTCGGTCAGCTCGCGCCACTCGGTGATGGTGGAGGGAGCGTCGACGCCGCTGGTTGCCGTGTAGCGGAGTGAGGTGTCGTAGTGGAGATTGGCTTCGCTATTGAAAGTAATTTTCCGGGCGGAGATGGCGCCGTAGAAGTCCACGTCAGCTCCGATTGCCAGCCAATCCTTGGGCAGATAGATGGTGCCATAAAAGGGGAATGCCGGAGGGTAAGCCGTGTACAATCTTTGGGGAGGCGTCGCCATGGGCACGGCACTGCTGCGAATGATGGCGAGTTTTTTGGGATCGAGGGTTTTGTTGTTTATTCCCCCCGTGCCATACGCGCTCCCCCAGAAGACGAGTCGGTCGTTGATGTGGATCTCGGCGGAACCGGTGGATTCAATGACGATAGAGCCATCAGACATATGAAGCCCACCCAGATTCAGTATGACTGGACCCCTGATTGTGATGATATCAGGGGAGTTGTTTACGTTTAATTCCCCGCTGTACGTATAGACAGACGGAGTTGTCGCGCCGGGTGTGCCAAGGGTGAGGCTAATTGGGGGAGCACTGACACTTGTGTCTATTGCTAGCGCGGTGCCGTTATTGGCCACCTGGTAATCGAATTGGGGAATGAAGGGGCTGCGAGTGACCCGGGAAGAGTCCACTCCGGAACCTGAACTCGTGCCTGTGACGATAACAGCGGTGCCGATCCCGGCAGGGGGTGAGGGCCAGGCCAGATAACCGTTCACGGTGGTGCCATTGCCGATGGTCAGGGCCAGACTGGTTGCGCTGCCAGCGGCCAGAACTGCGGAATAGTTGGTCGACGGAGTCGGAGGAGTGGCGATTTGGGCCGAATAACTGCCTTGGGTTTGATCATAGCTGTCGACTGTACCTGTGCCACCAGCGATGCTGAGGGTATTGGTGGCCGCCGCAGCATTGGGAAACAGGGGGGCGGGACTAATCGTTGCGCGCAGTTGCGTCTTGATGGGTGGTCCTTGAAGCAGAGTGACTGTACCTTCGGCGTAGATTACCGGAGCACCGAGAGAAACCCCGCACGAATTCACCCACGACGAAGTCCAATAGTTTTTGTCGTTGGGGGACTGATTGGCCGTGGGGCTGGCAATGCATTGGTACCACACGCCCCCGTAGCTTCTGTAGGTGCCGGAGGTATAGGTGGTGGATGAGTTCCACTTATAAGTGGGATCGGACGTGCTTGCCCATTAAGCGACGGATGTTTGAGGATTAAAATTTCTGTTTCCGACCCGCTTGCTGAGATACCACACGCCATTGAAATAGACCGTATCATTGATGCTGTATAAATGGCCGGAATCCCAACGCACAGATTGTGCGGGCGCATTTACCCAATAGGTCGTGTTGGGCGGCGTTTGATCGAGGTGGGCTCGGATGCAGCGATACCATGAGCCGACGACAAAAACCACGTCGCCGATATTATAGTTTACGCTCGAACTCCAGAGCCACATGGAGCCTGTGAGGGCTCTCTCCCAATAGAGAGAATTTGTGACAGAATTTCCGGCTGAGGGAGTGATATTGATGTATCGATACCAGATGGAGGAACCGCTGTCATACGCCACATCATTGAAACTATAAAGCGTGAGGGAATTCCATTGCCATGCACTCCCTGCCGACGGAGTGGGGATTGAGCTCCAGTTCGCGTTAGGCGGTTGCGAACTATTCGAGGTGATGCACCGATACCATGTGCCATTATCACACACGACCTCATCAACAGCGTAGGTGTGATTGAAGTTCCACTTCCAAGGAATCGGCTCTGGCACCCACCACCCAAGATTGGCCAAGCCATTGGGCGCGGTGAGGGGCGTGTTTTTGACGCACCGATACCAGATGCCATTGTAGCCGACCAAATCGTTTATCCGATAGGTCGGGGTGGCATTCCAGACGGCGGATTGAAGGCCCGAGTTATAGTTGTCTACGCGGATCTTTACCGAGCCGGTGACGCCAAGACCGAATTTCGTCGCTGGAAAAGTAATGATGCCCTGCTTCGTGGTGCTGTCGGTGTCGGTCCAGACCGCCGATGTTCCCCCACTCGACCAGCCGCTCCAGTTGTTCTTGCTGAAGGCGCGCAGAGCTTCCTCCAATCCCATTTCGGCGAGTTGTTCGCTTACTCCGGTTTGATGCGAGCGATTGCTCAGCTTCATCGCCTGACTGCTCACGGCCATGTAGCTGGCGAGGGCGATGCCCAGCACGGCCACGAAGCACAGGGCGACGAGGACAACCGATCCCTTTTGTTGACCGTCTTGATGCAACTCTTTCATCGCAGCAGTTGTTTGTTGCGGAGAATCAAGTGGGGAGAAGCACTGGAGTAAATCTGGGTCTGGGTTCCGTTCACACTGCTGCCACCTTGGGCCGCAAAAGCAAGGGACACCTGTTTGATACCGGGCA
>JANYDX010000189.1 GCA_025363395.1 Verrucomicrobiota bacterium | reverse complement strand
ACTACGTCACCAAGCCATTCAGCTCGCGCGAGCTGCTTGCGCGCATCCGGGTGTGGCTCTCCCCGGCAGCTACCAATGGGGCGAGCTCCCTGCTCGAGGTGGGTGATCTTCGCCTCGATCTCGCGCGGCGGTTGGTCTTCGTGGCCGGCGTCGAAGTGCATCTGATGCGGACCCAATACAAGCTGTTCGAGGTGTTGATGCGCAACGCGGGCAAGGTTGTGACACATCGCCAGCTTCTCCAAGCCGTCTGGGGAAAGGCCTACGCGCTCGAGACGCAGTATCTGCGCGTCTACACGAACCAGCTCCGACAGAAACTTGAGCGGGACCCCTCGCGACCCCGGTACCTGGTGACCGAAAACGGCGTCGGGTATCGAATCCGGACGGCCGAAGGCGGAGGCGACGCGCGCTGACGCGTGCGTCGCGCGCCTCCGCGATGAACTCCTTCGCGGATCATCGTCCGACGGCTGGGAGTTGTGGCCGCGGCAGGACGCTACGACCGCGAGCACGACGCGTAAGAGGGTGCCTGCCCCCGCGTCAGGGCACCGCGACTTAGCGAATATGAGCGGCTCCTACACGGCGAGTCGTGCGCGCGTGGGTTGGTCCGAAGCTGGGCGCCATACGCCAACCACTTGGAAGCGAGTCCTTTTCGACCTCGTGTTTGTGCGGAACGCGACGTGCAGATTTTATAACCTCGTCATCCGTCTCGGATGGCTATCTAGCGAGTGAAGCCTCTTCGTTTCACCGAGGAGCTCGGGGATGTCGTTAAAAGAATAGAAGACGAGCCGCGTGCCTGGTTTAGTTTTATCCATATCGTGGGTTATTCGTGGAACCGTTGAAACCGGAGTGCCGCGCGAGGAAGCTCGCATAGCGGAGAGGGCGCTACTGGGGGCCGAGCTTAAAACCTTTTTCGCTGCGAAGACCGCCTCCGCGCTCGGTTCGCTCGGCCCGCGCAAGTCGTTCGTTGATGGCACGTGGATGCACCTCCGTTTGGTACAGCAAGGTACATTTGCGGACAATTGGTCCTCTCCTGTTACTTCCTGGCGCTTCGCGCCGTCTGACCTCGCCCGGTTCCGCACCGATAGACCGCGATAGCGCGCCGGTTGCCGCTCTTCAGGCGGGCACTCCGATTGCATAGAAAGTGCAGGAGCGTCGCTTTATCTCTCGGATTGACCTTCATGGCCTCAACGGTCACGCCCCGGGCGAACGCAGATTGCAGCACGAAACGAGATTCAAAGTCCCATCGCGAGACCGCGCAGGTGTCCGCAACTCGAAGGGTAAGTTCAATCCCGCCGCGATGTGAGCCGGTCGACGAGGACCGAACAATTGGCGGGCGTGGAGTCGCCCGTGTCCTTTTCCATTTCGCGTCCAGGAGCGCTGTCTGCGCTCACGTCTCAAGCACAACCCACTGAAGGGGTCTCGCCATGAACAAAATGTCATCTGTTTACGGTTTTGCCGTCGCGAGCATGACGATGGGATTCATCGTCGGTTGCTCCGACGCAGGCAACGCCAACAACGAAATGTCATCGAGTGACAAGCTGAGCGATGCTGCCATTTCGCCGCAGAACACGGACGCTGCAGCTCCCTCGCAGAACACTGACGCAGCAACGACGCCGCAGAACACCGACGCGTCAACAGCGCCGCAGAAGACGGAGGTTGCAGCCAGTATTCCACAGTGCGCCATCGGCAGTTTTAATCCACTTCCGGGCTACAACGCTGCCCTTTGGGTCGACGCTCACTTTTTCGCGTCTGGGTCTACAGCCTGCACGACGTACTATAGCGGCACGAATTACGCAGTTGTATGGAATGGCAACTACCATGGCTACGACGTTCTCGGCGGCATGGGGTTATCCGACATCAACAAAAACGTCGATTCTATCAATCCGAATGCCAGCGGTTGGCATCATCACCAATTTGCCTCGACGAACACCGGTCAAGGCATTTTTACCCTTTACGGGCGTGGCAAAACCTCGGGCCTAGAATGGTATATTGTCGACGACTGGTTTGGGCCTAAGCCGAACGGGAGAGGCGCCCAGTACCTGAAGGGCTCCATCGAAGTCGACGGCGACACCTATGACGTTTATGAATTTATTGGCACGCTAAACGGATCAAACGCTCCTTTCCATCAGTGGTGGAGCATCCGACGAACAGCGCGTACGAGTGGCATCGTGTCCTATGCCAAGCATTACGAAAAATGGCGCGGTCTCGGCATGCCGAATGAGTTGATGCGGGAAGTGCGGTTTATCGTCGAAGCAAATGGCCCGGTCGGCCAGGGCAAGCTCG
>JANYDX010000186.1 GCA_025363395.1 Verrucomicrobiota bacterium | reverse complement strand
GTGGAAGGCACGTGGTACGATGGTGCGTCCTGCCCTGCGCGGACGATCCGCGGTCACAACCCGGCTTCCCGGCCGGAAATAGGCCGCCGGTCGCGGCCGTCAGGCTGATACGTGGTGGCGAGTCTCGGAATCGAACCGAGGACACAAGGATTTTCAGTCCTCTGCTCTACCAACTGAGCTAACTCGCCACGAGGGAAAGGGGCGATTTAAAAGGGCGCCGCGAGGGCGCGTCAACGGGGAATTTACGATTTAGGCGGCGGCACCGGAGAAAGATTGCCGTTCCACAATTCCCGGTAGATCGCGTTGTCCGGCGGATCGAGCCGGCGCAGGTCGAAATCCCTTTCCTGCACGTAGTCCATGCCGTGGTGAAAGGCGCCCAGCAGCAGCGGATACGAGAATTTTTGCCTCTGATGCAGGGTGTTCCGACACCAGGCGAGGTAATCGACGCCGAACTCAAGATTCCGCCGCCATTCCCACACCGTCGGCTCGTAAGGTTCGCCACTCACCGTGCGCCAGGCGGCCGGCTTCAATTGCAAAAGTCCCCGGGCCTCGCCGTTGCGGGCGCGTGGATCGAAATTTGATTCCGCGGCCACGCGCGCATAGATAAAGGCAGGGTCCAGGCGGTAGCGTTCTGCCAGCGGCTGAATTGCCTTCCACACCTTCTCGTGCGTGGCGGGATCGGGTTCGACCGCGGCGCGGTCGCCGCGTCGGCTACAACTGCAACCCGCAAGAAGCAGGCCGAGGGCGACGAATATTAATGGTGCGCGGTGCATAAAGGATGGGCTTGCTGGCGTCCGGATTTATTTAAAATCCCGGAGAGGATTTGGCTACAAAAAGCACCAAGAACGCAAAATGAACGAGTGGATCTGGAGGATGGGCGCGTTTTCTCACAAACGCAGCTGGACATACAGCTCACGGAGGTTGGCACAGAGTCCACAAAGGATCAAAACAAGGAATACCGTACCGGTTCTCGCGAAGGAGCGAAGTCAGCGAAGGATTTCCTGGATAAATTAGCTCTGAAAAACTTCGCCTCCTTCGATTACTTCGCGAGACAAATGATTTTAGTTTGATCTGCGGCATTTTTTAAGCCGTTCGCGCAGGCCGCAACTCAGGTAGGTATTTTTGGTGCACTCCGTCTTGACTCAGCGCGCCCGGTGACAAAATCGCATTAGCGAGCGCCCGCGCTCCATAATTTATTTTCGAGCCACGGCCATCGCCGTGGTCTTTCCCTCACAATTTCCGAAAAACCAAGGCGGCGTTCTGGCCGCCGAATCCAAGGTTGTCGCTGAGCACGGCCTTGATGTCGGCGGTGCGCTTCACGTTCGGCGTGTAGTCCAGATCGCAGTCAGGATCAGGCGTCTCGTAATTGATGGTCGGCGGAACCTCGCCGGTTTCGATGGTCTTGACGCTGATGATGGCCTCCACGCCACCGGCGGCTCCAAGCAAATGCCCGGTCATCGACTTGGTGGAACTGATGAGCACCTTGCGCGCGTGATCGCCGAAAACCTTCTTGATGGCAAGCGTCTCAAACTTGTCGTTGTACGGCGTGGATGTGCCGTGCGCGTTGATGTAATCGATGTCCTCGGGCTGAAGTCCGGAATCTTTGACGGCACCACGCATCGCCAGCGAAAGGCCTTTGCCCTCAGGATCGGGGGAAGTGATGTGATAGGCGTCGCAGGACGCGGCATACCCGGCCAGCTCACAATAAATGTGCGCCCCGCGTGCCTGGGCATGCTCAAGACTCTCGATCACCAAAATGCCCGCGCCCTCGCCCATGATAAAACCGTCGCGGTTCAAATCGTAGGGGCGGCTCGATTTCTGCGGATTCTCGTTGTTGGTGCTCATCGCCTTCATCGAGCAAAAGCCCGCGTAGGAAAGCGGCGTGATCGCGGCTTCGGAACCGCCGCAAACCATCACGTCGGCTTCGCCGGTCCGGATCATGCGCAGGGATTCACCAATGGCGTGCGTCGCGGTGGCGCAGGCACTGACCACGCCAAAATTCGGGCCGCGGGCGCCCAGCTCGATCGCGACCAAACCCGTGCACATATTGCTGATCAGCGAGGGAATCATGAAGGGCGACACTTTGCGCGGGCCGCGCTCCAGCAAAACCTTGTGCTGCGTCTCGATGGTAAGCATGCCGCCGATCCCGGAACCGATGATGACGCCCACGCGATCAGGATCTTCCTTCGTCATGTCGAGTTTGGCATCAGCCACCGCCTGCGTCGCGGCGCAAAATCCGAAATGAGTATATCGGTCGTTGCGGCGGACTTCCTTGGGATCCATGTGCTGGGTGGCATCCCAGCCCCGGACTTCAGCACCAATTTTGCAACTGTAGTCCTTGGCGTCGAACAGGGTGACCAGATCCACTCCGCACTTTCCGGCCACGATGCTGGACCAAAAATCACTAACGTTATGACCCAGCGAGGCGATGACGCCCATACCGGTGACGACGACTCGTTTTTTTGGAGAAACAGATTCCATCATTGATTTAGGGCTGGAAAACAAAAAGCGTCCTACCTGCCAGCACTAGGCCAGACGGTAGAACGCTTTCAATCAAAGCCAAAATTTATTTCTTACCGGCCTTCTGCTCGATGTAGGCGATCACATCACCCACAGTCTGCAGCTTCTCGGCATCGGTCTCGGGAATCTCACCCTTGATCTCATCTTTGAACTCTTCTTCGAAAGCCATGATCAGCTCAACCGTGTCGAGCGAGTCGGCACCGAGGTCATCGAGAAATGAAGCCTGGGGGGTAATTTGTTCTTCGTTAACATTGAGTTGGTTAACGATGATTTCTTTGACGCGCTGGTCGATGGTTTTCTGGTCAGCCATTTGTTTTAAAGGGGAGCTAAATGTTGATCAAAGGGGTCACATCACCATGCCGCCGTCAACGGTAAAAACTTGTCCGGTGATGTAGCCGGCCTCTTCGGCACAAAGGAAGGCGCTCATGTGGGCGATATCGGCGGCGTCACCGAGTCGTTTGAGGGGAATAATTGCGGTGATTTTCTCGGCGGCCTCGGCCGGCAGGGCCGCGGTCATGTCAGTCTTGATGAAGCCGGGCGCAACGGCATTGGAAGTGACGCCGCGCGCTGCAAACTCCTTGGCGATCGCCTTGGTAAATCCAATCAGGCCGGCCTTGGCGGCACAGTAGTTGGCCTGCCCGGCATTGCCCATCAGTCCGACGACAGAACTGATGTTCACGATGCGGCCCCAGCGCTTCTGGGTCATGGAGCGGCCGATGAGTTTAGTCCAGTGATAGCAACTCGTGAGATTGGTTGTCATGACGGAATTCCAGTCCTCCTCGGACATCCGGAACAGCAGACCGTCCTTCGTGATACCGGCGTTGTTAACCAAAATATCGATCTGGCCAAATTCAGCCAGCAAATCGGCGCTGGCCTTCGCGATGGCGGCACCGTCGGCGACGTCCACTGCAAGGGCCTTCGCCTTGCCCCCCGCAGCCACGATTGCGGCGGCGGTGGCACCACAACTGTCGGCGGATTTGCTCACACAGATGACATTCACGCCCTGTTTGGCCAGCAGCTCGGCAATGGATTTCCCAATGCCCCGACCGGCACCTGTGACCAAAGCGGTTCGATTGTTAAAAGTCAGATTCATGATGGGTAGAGAAGAGTTATGGGACCGAAAGCGGCCCGGCCCGCAAGCGCGAAAAGTCCAGATCGACTCAGACCGATTGCCCACGAAATGCACGAACCGGCACGAAAACGGACACTGCCGCTAAAGGCATCGATTGCACGGATCGACCCGGATAATCAGAATGAAAGAGAGGAGTCTCGCGACGGATACGAAGGCAGCGAAGTTCGAACCAAATTATTCCCTTCGTCTCCTTGGATAACTTCGCGAGACAAATGGTTTTAGTTATCAAAAGACCGGAATTTAAACGCGGAGGACACAAAGTGCGCAGAGGAGGGATTATGAACGGGACTAGGTTGCCCACGAAACGAACCGGCACGAAAATCAGCCGCCGAAGGTAAACCACCGATAGCACGGATCGACCCGGATTACCGAAAAATGGTGAGTCTCGCGAAGGAGACGAAGGTAGCGAAGTTCGAACCCAATCAGTTCCTTCGTCTCCTTCGATTACTTCGCGAGACGAATGGTTTTAGTTGTCGTTTTCGAACTCAACGCCCCGAACCAATCACGGCTCAATACACGTCGCGCTGGTAGCGTTTATCTTTCTTCATCTGCTTCACGTAATCCGTGGCTTGTGCGGCATCCAGCCCACCCTGCTCGGCGATCACCTGGTGCAGCGCCACATCGACATCCTTGGCCATGCGCTTGGCGTCGCCGCACACGTAGAAGTGTCCACCGGCCTTGATCCAGCTCCAGAGTTCTGCGGCGTTCTCGCGCATCCGGTCCTGCACGTAAAACTTGAGAATCTGGTCCCGCGAAAACGCCAGATCGGCCCGCGTCAGCGCGCCTTGAGCCTGCCAAGCCAGCCATTCTTCCTCATACAAATAATCCGTCGCCCGGTGTTGATCACCGAAAAAGAGCCAGTTGCGCCCCGTCGCCTGCGTGGCGATGCGCTCCTGCATAAAAGCGCGGAAAGGCGCCACTCCCGTACCCGGCCCGACCATAATGATATCCTTGGCGCCGTCTTCAGGGACTCCGAAGTGCGAATCGGAGACGAATACCGGCACCGGTGTTTTGCTTAATTCCGCCCGGTCCGAAAGGAATGTGCTCGCGACGCCCACGCGTGAACGGTGGTTCGTCTCGTAGCGTACAATGGCCACCGTCAGGTGCACCTCGTGCGGGTAGGGCTTCGACGACGACGCGATCGAATAGAGCCGCGGCAT
>JANYDX010000161.1 GCA_025363395.1 Verrucomicrobiota bacterium | reverse complement strand
TCGGCCGCGCCGCCGGTGATTTTTGCGTTGAGCGAAAAGCCGCCGGTGTAGCAGCAGAGGTCGAGCACGCGGGCGTCCTTGCAAAAACGCGCGAGGGCGCGGCGGTTTTCGCGCTGGTCGCAGAAGAAGCCGGTCTTGTGGCCCTCGGCGAAATCCACTTCATAACGCACCCCGTGCTCGCGAATCTTCACGCGATCAGGCGCGCTCGCGGTGATCTCCTTCATCTGCGACGGCTTGATCCCTTCGAGGCTGCCGAGATCGTGGTCCACGTGCACCCGGACGTGTTTCGTGCCGAGAAGTTGGTGCAGCAGCGGCAGCCATTTCGGCAGACGCAGAAAAATCCCGAGGCTGTACACATCGCAATAAAGCGTGTCGCCGTAACGGTCGATGGTCAGACCGCTGATGCCGTCGCCGTCGGAATTGATCACGCGGTAGGCTTCCGATTGCTCGTCGAGCTTGAACATGTCCCGGCGCAGTCCGACCGCGCGGCGGATGGCCCCGTCGAAATATTCCTCGCCGATCGGTTCGCTGGAATGAACGACCACGCGCAGCGGCATTTTCGCGCGCGGATTGAAAAGCCCGGTGCCTACGCGGCAGCCAAACTTGTCGTAAACCGAGACGAGATCCCCCGGCCGGGCATCGCGCGAGACCTCCCCGAGCATGCGCGGGAAAATGGCCGGCTGGAAACTGACGAACTTCAACTGCGCCCAAGGCTTCGACCACAGCTCCGGGGGAACCGGCTCCGCATTCTTGTAATACTCCGCATAGCCCGTTTCAGGGCGCACGGGGAGGACTCCAGGAGCTGTCTCGGCATCATCGGGTTCATCGGACATGTCCGCCATTGGGGCCGGTGTTTCCGCTGTTGGCAACAAGGGAGAGCCGGCGCCCTAAAGGTTTCAAACCCCGCTCGGGAAATGTGCAGGTGCCGCCGATCCACGCGAACGAACGGGACTGAGATATGCCGAAAAATCCGTGAGTTCGGCGACTCCTGAAAAGTAGGGGAACGGACAGGAAAGCTCCGCGACACTACATGCCGACGATCTCGTGTAGTTCGACGAAAAACAATATCGGCGTGCCCTTTGGCAGCTGCGGCGGCCAGTTGGCGTCGGTGAACGCGAGGGCCGGTGGGAGGTAAACCAGCGCCTTGCCACCGACGCGCAGCAGTTGCACGCTCTCGGCGAGGCCGGGCAGCAGATCTTTCACCGCCGCCCTCGAACGCACCCGGCTGAGCGGCGGCAGGGCCTCACCCCCGGGCAGACGCGCCGTAAAACTGATCACCACCGTGTCGGCGGCCTTTGGCACCGGACCCGAACCTTCCTCCGTGATCCGGTAATGCAGACCGCTCGCCGTGCGTTGCACATTTTCCTTCTCCCGCAGCGTGCGGAAATAATCCTCCACGGGATCGGGCCGTTCACCCGTCATCATCCCTTGCACGCGCCGGCTGATCTCGTCGCGCAGCCGCCTGGCTTCATCGTCCAACGGGATTCCTTTGCCCTCGAAGCTCGCACGAAAGCCGTCTTGAAAGGCGGTGAACTGCGCCTCGCTCCAACCGAGCGAAGAAACGCCGTTGTTCTCCGCCATGAAAGAACCGAGCGCCGCGTACGGCGTCAGCTCGCGCGGGCGGGCTACGGACACGGGCAGCGACGAAACCGTAGCCAGCGGGGCCGCGGGCGTGGTGGCTCCATGCCACAACCAGAAGGCCAGCCCCGCATTAAACACCAGCGAAACCACTGCAACAATCCGCCAGAAAGAGGACGGAGTCGCGGGTGCGGAAACAAGGCAATTTTTTTTCATGGCGCGGAGAGACGAAGCAGTTTCGGCGGAACATCGGCAAAGGAATGCACGGACGCTTGGCCGTCAGGCCATCGAATATTGAGCCGAACGGGTCGGGCCGAGTCCGGCCAGCCGAAAAATACCGTGGCACCCGATTGCGCGAGGCTGCCGGAACCGGCAGTGATCTCCACCGTTTGGGTTGAACCACCGGCCAGCGTGAGCGTGAGGCTCGCGCCAAGGGCCGAAGGATTCCCCCCCGCGCCCTTGAGGGTGACTCCGAAACTGTGCGCGCCGGGCCGTCCGTGGTTCAGAAACGCCAGCGCCACGTCGTTGTTCCGAGTCACAATACAGTCAGGCCAGCCGTCCTGGTTTAGATCCGTCACCGCTAATGCGCGCGCTTCATGCCGGACGACGAAGCCGCTTCCCGTCGCCGATACCGGAGTAAAACCGCCCCGTCCATCGCCGCGCAAGAGCCAGCCAACTCCGCCATCGAAACGTCCGGTCTCAGGAATGGCCGAGTAGGAATTTCCCACCGCCAGCAGGTCGGTGCGGCCATCACCATCGAAGTCGCCCGCCATCATGCTTTGCACCGGCGCGATCTGCACCAGGCGCGGCAGCGGGGCAAAACGGTAGGTGCCGTCCGGTTGCGAAAGGAAAACGCCGCTGCGAAATTCCGTCGCGGAATATTTCGTGGCCGCTGCGAGAGTTGCGACCGGAAACACGTCTTCCAACGTCGCCCGCGAGTAGGCTTCGCTCGTGGGAAACCGGCGGGCCAGCGAGGGAAAGACTTTGGTCAGTGCCGCCCGGTCACGCAGCGGATACCAGTGACCGCCTTCGGCTTGTGCTTCCACCAATTGCGGGGCGGAGCGGTCGAGCGACACGCCATCGTAAAGCACCGACGGCTCGGTCACAGACGCATGGTAGCGGGTATTGAGACCGAGATTTCCGACGGCGAAATCCGGCCGGCCGTCACCGTTGAAATCCGCGGAGGCCAGCGAACACCACCAACCGGAACCGGCCGCGGCGAAGCCAAGTTTTTCGGTGACGTCCTCAAGTTTTTTCCCGCCGACATTGCGAAAGCACCGGACGGAGCCCCATTCGCACGCCACGAGCAAGTCGGGCCAGCCATCCGCGTCGACGTCGCTCCACAACGCCGCCGTGACCAAGCCAACGTTCACCAGTCCGGGCGCGAGCTCCGCCGTCACCTCAACATAGCGACCGTCCCGCCACGCCAGGAGCGCGCTCGACGGGGTTTGCGGATAGTGGCCGGGGACCAATCGCCCGCCGAGAAAAACACCCGGATGCCCGCTGTGCTCAAAATCCGCGGCCGCCACCGCCCCGACACTCAGCGGCAGTACGGGAAAAAATCCCGCCGGCGCCGGCTTGAAACGCCCGCGCCCGGCGTTGAGCCATACCCGCGGTTGATAAGCAGCGCTGCCGGCGGGCGCAGCCGTGCCGGCTTTTGTCACCAGCAAATCCAGCTGACCGTCGGCATCCGCGTCGAAAGCGAGAATCGGCCCGTCGGCCACGGCTGCACCCTCGGTGAAAAGCGTTCCGCCGTAAGGAAGAAACTGGCCGTCGCCGAGATTAGAAAACAACTGCCCGGGCTCGCCCGCTACGCCGCCGATCGCAAGGTCGTCCTGCCCGTCGCCATCGAGATCCGCCACCGTCAGCGACGGGCCCGGACGGTTGAAACGAAACGGAAGCAGCGGCGGCGTGCCGGAATCGGCAGCGACTTGCTCGTGGCTGGAAACGTTCAGCTGCAATTGCTGGGAGACCTCGGTGAATTGCGGCGTGGGCGGAGCCGTCGCACGTGCGGGCCCCGTACCCGTTGGTTCGGTGATGGTGTAACGCCGGTCCACCGGCAAGCCGGTGAATTTTTGCACCGCACCGCCCGGCCAGGTAACGGACAGCTCGCGGATTTTATCCGCGCCACCGAGGCCGAAATGCAGGGCGGGTTCGCTCGTGGAAAGATAGCCGCGGGACAGCGTCAGCGTGCGGATCTGGGGCCCAGCCTCGGTCTCGATTCTCACCGTCGCACCGACCCCGAAGTGATTCGACGTAGTGCCCCTAAGATCGAGGATGACGGAGTGACCTGAATCCGCGTCGTTGCGGCAGACAGTCACCTCGCCATCATAGCTGGTGTAGACGAGGTCCAGATCGCCATCGCCGTCGAGGTCACCGAAGGCCGCGCCAAAGCCCACGCCCAGCTGATCGAGTCCCCACGCGCGGCCGGTTTCCTCGAAGCGCAGGTCGCCGAGATTGCGAAAGGCCAGGTGCCGTTCGGCGCGCACCGGGCTGCTTTTCACGATGCGAATTCGTTCCGCCATGCTTTCCTTCTGCACCATGCGGGAGACCAGATCATCATTGTGCAGCTCGCGAACCATCCCGTTCGTGAAGAAAGCGTCGAGACGTCCGTCGTTGTCGAGATCCTCCAAACGGACCGACCAAGTCCAGTCCGTCGCGTCCAATCCGGCGAGGAACGCCGCCTCCAGCATCACGCCCGCGCCCGTATTAAGGAAGAGCGCGTTGCGCATATACTGCGGGGCCGCGTCCGGACGCTGCGTATCCTCGGTGAGCCCCACGCGCAACTTCGCCATGCCACGCTGATCCTTCACGCGTGAAGTCGCCGCCATGTCGGCCACGAGCAAGTCGAGGTGTCCGTCGTTGTTCAAATCGCCCAGATCTGCGCCCATTGAGGAATGCGGCGTGTGGGGCACGACCCGGCTGAGCGTGTTGGTGAAGGTGCCGTTGCCGTTGTTGTGGTAGAGCTGGTCGGGATCTTTGAAATCGTTGGCGACATAAAGGTCCGGCCACCCGTCTTCATCGTAATCCCACCAAGTCGCGGAGTGGCCCTGCGTCTCGCCCCTGATGCCGGCGGCATCCGTCACGTCGGTGAACGTGCCGTCGCGGTTGTTGCGGTAGAGATGATCGCGCTGGCCGTTGGGGCGGCGTTCGCCATCGAGGAGATTTGTCTGCACGTAGACGTCGAGCCAGCCGTCGCGATCATAGTCGCAGAACGCGGCCATGCTGCTGGCGTCGGTGAGCGCAAGCCCGCGCGCGGCCGCTTCCTCGCGAAAGGTGCCATCGCCTTGATTGACGTAGAGCAGATTGGACGCGCCTAAGCGGCAGACGTAGAGATCGAGGCGGCCGTCATTGTTGATATCGGCGAAAGCCGCACCCTGCGACCAGACACCGGACTGGCCGGAAGGCCCGCCCACGCCGGCGTGCGCCGTTACGTCCTCAAACCGGAAACCACCCAGATTACGAAAGAGATGGTTCGGACCGGTCTTGCTGACGACAAATATATCCGGGCGTCCGTCCCCGTCGAAATCTCCGATGGCCACACCCGTCCCGATTGCGCCGAGGGAAAACTCACGGTAGTGCTGGTACCACATCGAGGGATCATCGTAGGGATTGGCGGCGTGGATGCCGGTCTGCTCCGGCGGAAGGAGTGTGAACAGGGTTCCAGCGCGCGGCCCGGAGCGGGAGGAAAACGCGTGCGAGGAAAGTCCCGGGGAATCGGCCACGGATTGTCCGCGCAATTCGTGCAACCCGCCTGCCAGGCCGGCCAGCAGCGTCAGCGCGCAACCGAAGACACCTCGCCAGAAGAGTAAACAAGGCGGTTGAAAGGAGGGCGGCATGCGTCAGAGCACGAGGAGATATTCAAAGTGGCGGATCAAGGGGAAAGGTTGTGTTTGAACGCGTAAAAAGAAGTTGGCCAGCCGAAGGTTTGCCAGTCTACACTAGACGTTAGAGTAACGGCTCTCTTGAACCCACCTCGGATCGGCATTTTCACTATCCCGCCCTGAATCCGCCGTCCTCCCTTCCACCCCATTTCATGAACCGGTCCATCTCCCTTCAGCCCGTGCTCGCAACCGTCGCGGCGAGCGCGCGGGCCGGAGCCTCACCAGGCCGGGGCCAGTGCGGGCGCCCGAACGGTGAAAATTCGCGATGAGCGCCGCCCCCCATTCAGGGAACAATCCTCCCGTCCACCGTCCCACCATGAAGGACGTGGCGAAGGAGGCCCGCTGCCACATCACGACGGTCTCTCTCGCGCTGCGTGAGCACGCCAGCATCCCTGCCGAGACGCGTTTGCGCATTCAAAAAATCGCCGGGCAACTCGGCTATCAACGCAACTCCGTTTATCACGCCCTGACCCGCTTCCGCAAACAAGGCCGCGTTTGTGCCCCCACCCAGCGCATCGCCTATCTGGAAAATTTCGGGCTCGGCTCGGGCCGCACCCGCTCACGGCACTTGCATGCGATCCTCGAGGGCGCCAAACGCCAGGCCGAATTACTCGGCTATCAAATTGAAACCCTCGCGGTGGGCGAGGACGATCACGACAGTCACACGCTCACGTCTTACCTGCGCGAACAACAGATCACTGGCGTGATCATCGGGGTGTTTATTCCCGGCTTCGCGGAGATTGCGCTCAACTGGGACGACTATGCTGTCGCCAAGATTCATTCGCGCCACACGGAGCCCGATGCCACCGTCATTGGCAACGACCAGCTGCGCGAAGTGCGCCTCGCCTTCCGCCGGCTCTCCGCCCTCGGCTACCAGCGCATTGGCCTCGCCGTCGGCCGCTCGGACGAGGATGCCTGCGGCCACCGTCATACCGCCGGCTACCTGATGGAAGAAGCATCCCTGCCGCCGGAGCGCCGCGTGCCGCCGTTGATTTTCCCGTACAATATCGATGAAGCCTCACTGGGCGGCATGATCGCCCGCTGGGTTCGCCGGCACGGCGTGGACGTCGTGCTCTGCAACTGGGGCAACATCCAAAATCTCCTCGACCATCAGGGCTTGAAGGTCCCGCAGGATGTCGCCTGCGCCGGCCTTTGTCTCTGTGAACCCTTCGAACCCGGTCTCGCCGGTGTGCGGCCCCACCTCGATCTCGTCGGCGAACGCGCGGTCTCCGTCGTCGTCGCTCAATTGAAATCCGCGGGCCGCGACCTTTCCGATTTCCCCTCCTCCATTTATGTCCAAAGCGTCTGGCAAGACGGTCCGAGCGCCCCGCCCCGCAGCTGACCAGCTCGCGGAGCCCAAGCGCTACTACACCCTGGCCGACATCGCGGCCAAGGCGGGGGTGCACGTTACCACCGTGTCGCTGGCGCTGCGCGACCACCCGAGCATCCCACCATCCACCCGGGCCCGCATCCGCACGGTCGCAAAAAAATTCGGCTACCAGCGCGATCCGCTACTCGATGCGTTGAATTTCCACCGGTCCCGCCAGAGTCAGCAGGGACGCACGTACAGCTCGGCCTTCGTCGTTCACGCCGCCACCACGCGCCTCTTTTTTGGCAACGCCTACCATTCCCTCGTCTACGCCGGCGCCAAGGCCGCCGCCGAGGCGCATGGACATTCCCTCGAAATTTTCGTCGTCGGCAACGGCCATCTCGCGCCGGCCCGCCTCAACACCATTCTCAACGCCCGGGGCATCTCCGGCGTGCTCCTCTCGACTTTCGAGATCGACATCGAACAACTGGACCTCGACTGGAACCAGTTTTGCGCGGTCAAGATCGAGTGTCTTCACCTCACGCCGAACCTCGACGCCGTATCCAATGACCAGTTACAGGTGGCGCGCCTGGCCATGCGCCAGCTGCGCAAACTGGGCTACCGTCGCATCGGACTGGCCACCGCCCGCGAAGACCAGACCCGCCTCGCCGAATCATTCGGCATGGGCGTGCTGATCGAGCAGGCCTCCCTGCCGGAAGCGGAGTGCGTGCCTTCGCTCATCTTCGGGCTGGCCGAGGTGCCGATGCTGCCACGACTAATCCCGGAGTGGATGCGGGCCCATCAGGTCGATGTCATCATCTCCAACTGGAATGAGCTCTTCGATACCTTCGCTACCGCGGGCATCCGGCTGCCCGATGACGTGGCCTTCGCGTGCCTCGACGTTCCGCCCAGCATGCCGCACATCGCAGGCGTAGTGCAGAACCACCAGCTGGTCGGGCAGCGGGCGATGGAACAACTGATCATCATGGCCGACGCCTACCAGCGCGGCGTGCCGCCAGCGCAGACCATCACCTACATCCCGGGCTTCTGGCAGGATGGAGTGACTGCACCGAGAAAAGTGCGGCGCCTCCCGATTTGGATTTGAGCCGCTGCTTGATCCGTCATCGCCCGACCACGGGATCCATTGCAGTAAATTTTCGGCGGTGAATCCGTTCTTCCTCTGAGTTCCGGATCGAAGATGGTTTTGCGAATTTAAAAGCAACCGAGGCGCACGCGTCGCTGCGATCAATTGCACGACTGCATCCCGTTGGCGTGCGTCACGAAATCCATCAGCGGCGCCTCCCCACTCTATCGTTAGAGTCACCACTCTATCGATAGAGTCAGGTACGCTTTGTCACCAAACCCGCGTGGCCTTTTCTCCGGCCTTACCTGCGGGAGGCACTACGCCCACCGCGAGCCCATCTCCCATTTTTCGGCCGCTCACCCCGGCACCCCACCTCTCATTTTGCGTACCCCGCAAACGGAAGCCATCCCGGCTCCCCGCCCCCCACCAACACCCACCGACCGATCCCATGATCAAAACACTACAGTTACGACAATCCCCAAGACCACTGCGCTTCAGCAGCCCGGTCCTGTGCGCCGCGCTCCTCGCGTGGTGCAGTTCCGCTTCGGCCCAGCCGACCCCGACCCCGGCCGCCACCACGGAAGGCGAGACAGTGACGCTCTCCCCGTTCGTCGTCACCACCGACCGTGACTACGGCTACCGTTCCGCCAACTCCATCTCGGCGACCCGCACCAACACGCCCATCAAGGACGTCCCGGTAAACATCCAGGTGTTCGGCCAGGAAATGTACGAGGACCTTCTCGTCAACAGCCAAGTGGACCTGGAGCGTTACAACGCCTCGCTCATCAACGGCGGCTCCGACTCATATTCAGAAAATTCCATTCAGCAGCAGTTCAACGCGTTTTTGTTCCGCGGATTCACCCAGAATTGGGGCCTCCGTGACGGCGTGCGCGAATACGACCCCGTGGACACCCAGGGCCTCTCCCGCGTCGAAGTGGTCAAGGGTCCGGTCGCCGCGCTCTATGGCGTCAGCTATCCCGGCGGTGTGCTCAATAGCGTCAACAAAACCGTCGACTACAGCAGAAACTTCTCCTCGGTGCGTCTGACCGCCCGCAGTGAAGGTGGCTATCGCGCCACTCTCGACAGCAACTTCAGCGGCAAGATCGCCGGCGGTAAAGCCGGCGTGCGTTTCAACGCCGCGAACGAAAAAACCCAGGACGAACGCGAGCACTCTGAAGGCAGCATCCGCTTCTATCAGATCTCCTCCAACTGGCAGCCCGCACCCAAGACCGAAATCAATCTGATCCTGGAGCACAGCTACCGCGGAAAACCGAACGGTCTCAACAGCTACGCCTTCCAGCGCGGTGACACCGTCAATCCGGAATCGGGTGCGTCCATTCCGTTGCAAATCCTCCGGCCCAATATTCCGTGGACCTGGAATTACTCCAACGGCCTGAACCTGCGCTCGCTCGAGGTGAAATATTATCGGGGCTCCGTCACGCAGCAGATCGGTGACAACTTAAGCGTCACCGCCTACGTGCAGGCCAATTCGCATGACCAGATCGACGGCAATGGCTGGGATCAATCGGGCAGCAGCGGCGCCGACAGCTGGGAAGTCGGCGGTCGTGGCTGGTACACCGACAGCGCTGGCGTCGACCGGATCGAATCCGGCTACAGCTACCGTGACTGGACCAACACGGTTCATGCCTACGGCGCCACTGGCGTATACAAGGCGGATTTCACCGGCATGAAAAACACGTTCACCTTCGGCGGCGCAGCTTGGGCGGAGAATTTCCTCAGCCACCGCTCCGTTTCCAGCGCCACGTTCAGCCAGGGCTTCGCTCCCGGCTCGTCCACCGCCGTCCCCTACGGCCCGCCCGCCGATCTCCGCACCGATCCAGTCGGGGGATACGGACATCAAAGCAACAGCAACGATTACTACTTCGCCGCCTTGCAGTCCGGCTTCTTTGACAACCGCCTGAAGACCAATCTCGCGGTCAATCGCACTCACGTGAAGAACGTGGCCTGGGCCAGCGGCGTCGATAACGCCCCGGTGTCCTACGACATCTCAAAGACTTCACCGATGATCGGCGCCGTTTACTCCGTGACCAAGGAAATCAACCTCTTCGCGGTCCGCAGCTCCTCGCTGTTCCCGACTTCGAACACGAATTCCTTCGGCGCTCCCCTCCCGGCCGTGCTGGGCAAGAGCGTCGAAGGCGGCGTAAAGTTTGAGACCGAAGACGGCAAGCTGAGTGGCACCGTGTCGTACTACGAGATCAAGCAGACCGGCGGCGGCCAGAATGATCCGACCGCTATCAACGTGAACACCGTCGCTTACGACGCCCTCACCGCGGTCGGCACACCCGCCGCCATCGCCCAACGCAATTCGACGTGGGCCGTTCGTCCTCTCGGCGACCAGGTCGCGGGTGCGGAATCCAAGTCCAAGGGCTATGAACTCGACGTGAACTATCAGCCGACTCACAACTGGGCGATCCAGTTGAGCTACGCCAACAACTCCAACCGGATCGCCAGCGCGATCAACACGGTGACCGTTGGTCAGGCTAACCCCGGTTCAATCAAGCAGCAGTACTCGATCCTGACCAAGTACACGTTCAACACGGGCGGCGCCAAAGGGCTCTCCATCGGCACTGGCATCGCCAGCGCCGGCAAGGCGCTGCAAGGTTACACAGCGGACTTCCTGACCGGCAAATTGGTCGCCCGCTACAACCCGAGCACCGTGAACGTGGACGCGTTCGCCACCTATCGCTTCAAGGCTTTCGGTCGCAATCAGTCCCTGCAGTTCAACGTCCGCAATCTCACCGAGCAGGGCGAGTTCACCGGCTGGAAACCCACCGGTTCAAAGTCCCTCGCCACTCAGCGCTACGAAGTGCCGGTGTCGCGTCGCTTCGAGCTCACCTACGGAATCGACCTCTAAAGGTCGCAGTTCCCCACAGATTCAAGGAGGGCGAGGCAACTCGCCCTCCTTTTTTATTGGCTCATTTCCACGCCTGATTTCAACCTCTCCTTCTCCATGGTCCTCACTCCCACCCGACGCGCCCGTCTGCAATCGACCTTGGCTGCGCTCGGCACCCTGTTACTCTGGTGGCACACGGGCACCCGCGCAGCGGCGATCCTCGCCACCACCGCGGCAACACTGACCTTGCTGGCCTGGCTGACTCCGCGACTCTACGCCCCGGTGCATCAATTTCTCGAACGGGTCCGCCACGCGTTGCTGGCCGGGCTCACCTGGATCGTGCTGGCCCTGCTGTTCGTCGTCTTAATTATCCCCATTCGCCTGTGGCGGTACATCACGGGCACCGATCCACTGCATCTCCAACCCGATCCCGACGCGAAAACTTTTCTCGAACCACTGCCGCCCCCGCGGTCGGACCGCTTCGACCGCCAGTTCTGATGCGCATCCTCGGGCTCAGTGCGTTCTACCACGACTCCGCCGCCGTCCTGCTGGAGGATGGCCGCATCATCGCCGCCGCCCAGGAGGAACGCTTCAGCCGCATCAAGCACGACCCCGCGTTTCCCCGCCGCGCCGCCGCATTCTGTGTCTCCCGCGCCGGCGGGCCACTCGATGCGGTGGTCTATTACGAAAAGCCCCTGCTCAAATTCGAGCGCATCCTCACGACCTCAATCGCGGTCGCGCCGCGCGGATTTCCCGCTTTCGCCGCCGCCCTGCCCGACTGGCTGCACCACAAGCTCTGGCTGCCGGGCGTGATCGAGGATGAACTGATCGCACTCGGCTGCCGCGCTGTCCCGGTGCATTTTTCCGGCCACCACGAAGCTCATGCCGCCAGCGCTTTCTTCGCCTCGCCGTACGAACGCGCAGCGATCCTCACTCTCGACGGCGTCGGCGAGTGGACGACTACCGCATTCGGCCGCGGCGCCGGCAACCAGCTCGAGCTTCTGCGCGGGCAGCGGTTTCCGCATTCGCTCGGCCTGCTTTATTCAGCGTTCACCCACCACTGCGGTTTCCGGGTCAACTCCGGCGAATACAAACTCATGGGCCTCGCTCCGTACGGCGAGCCTCGCTACGAGGAAACGATTCTGCGTCACCTCATCAACTTGAAGGCCGACGGCTCCTTCCGCCTCAATCTGGATTATTTTGGTTTTCTTCAGGGAGAAGCGATGACCAACGCCCGCTTTGAAGCCCTGTTCGGCGGCCCGCGCCGCACGCCGGACGCACCACTCACGCAACTCCAGTGCGATCTCGCCCGCTCCATCCAGGTTGTCACCGAAGAGATCGTCCTGCGCCTCGCACGCACGTTGCACGCGGAAACCGGCGAACAAAATCTCTGCCTCGCGGGCGGCGTCGCGCTCAACTGCGTGGCCAATGGCCGGCTTTTGCGCGAAGGTCCTTTCCAGCGCGTCTGGGTCCAGCCTGCAGCCGGCGACGCCGGAGGAGCGCTGGGCGCCGCGCTCGCTTTTTATCACCTGCGGCACGGCGCATCCCGCACCGCCGATGGCGTTCATGATGCGATGCAGGGCGCCTTTCTCGGATCTGATTATTCGCCGGAAGAAATGGCCGCCGCCCTGACGGAGCGCGGCCTGCCGGCCGAGCGCCTGAGTCCCGACGTGCTCCACGCGCGGCTCGCGGAACGGCTCGAAGCTGGCGACGTCGTCGGATTTTTTCAGGGCCGAGCCGAATTCGGCCCGCGCGCGCTCGGCGCCCGGTCGATTCTTGCCGACGCCCGCGCGCCCGAGATGCAGCGGCGGCTGAACCTAAAGATCAAATTTCGCGAATCGTTCCGCCCCTTCGCCCCGATCGTCCTCGCAGAAGACGCCGCCCAGTGGTTCGACCTCACCTCACCTTCACCTTACATGCTCTTCACCGCGCCTGTCGCCGCGGCCCATCGCCGGCCGGCCGCAAGCACCGCCAAATGGGAGGAACGGCTGAGTGCGGTCCGGTCCGCGATCCCTGCCGTGACTCACGTTGATTTTTCCGCGCGTGTGCAAACCGTCGATCACACCGGCAATCGCGCGTTGCATGCCGTGTTATCGGCCTTCGCCGCGCGCACCGGTTGCCCGGTGCTGGTCAACACGTCCTTCAATGTCCGCGGCGAGCCGCCGGTCTGTCACCCGCGCGAGGCGGTCGAAGGTTTTCTCGCCACCGAGATGGATGCGCTCGCCCTCGGGCCGTTCTTCGTGGAGAAACGCCACCTCGCGCCCGGTCAACTTTCGTCGGGCGCACTTCCCCGCAGCTTTTCCCCGGACTAATCCCATGCGTGCCCTCCGCAATCTCGGCCGTCTCCTCCGCGAACTCTGGGCGTTTGCCCGTGAACACAAGGCGTGGTGGATCATCCCCGTCGTGGTGATCCTGCTCGCCGCCGCCCTCCTGCTTGTCGGCGTTTCATCGATCTCGCCGTTCATCTACTCCCTGTTCTGACCATGGCCACCCGCGTCCTTTCCCTGCGCCGCAAATTTCTTTACGCCGCGACTTTGTCGGGGGTGGTGGTGGCGGTGCTGGCGGGAAGTCTTGAAACGGCACTGCGGCTGAGCGGCTACGGTTACTCGTCGCATTTTTTCCGGAAGGCCACCCTGCCGGGGGGCGGACAGGTCTGGCGGGAAAACCGCTGGTGCACCG
>JANYDX010000095.1 GCA_025363395.1 Verrucomicrobiota bacterium | reverse complement strand
CCGCCATACTGGTTCTTCCAGCGATGGAAGGTGGCGAGACTGATGTTCGTTTCCCGGCAGACGGTCGCGGCCGTCTCCCCGCTTTCCGCCCGGCGCAAGATCGCTACGATCTGCTCCGGGGTGTGTCGTTTTCCTTTTCCTTTAGGCATCTGGTTCCTTTTTTGCAGGCCCAGTCTCTTATCCGCAATGGCTCAGTTCGCATGAGTCAGGTCACTTTGCCGAGACGTTAAAGTCGGGAACTGTGCGAAAGAAAATCAGGTTCTTTGTGGGAAAAATGGGCGCCGTAATTCCAACAGATTTGGCATTAACGAACGCACATAAACATTATCGAATTCAATGGCCTTGCTGAGACTAAGCTCAAAAAATCGCGCAAGTACTGATAATCAAAATGGTGGACTCAACTGGACTCGAACCAGTGACCCCCTGCGTGTGAAGCAGGTGCTCTAACCAACTGAGCTATGAGTCCGAAATGAAGGGGAGACGGTTAACGGGCGGCGGGCGCGAATCAACCTTGTTTTATTTTTTCGTCCGAACCGGCTTTTTCCGCTCCGGAAAGAGCGTCCGGCAGATTTCACAAACCGTTCCGTCACATCCGCGCGCGGTGCAGTGCTCCCGGCCATAATAAATCATCCTCAAGTGGAGTTGATTCCAATGCGTTTCGGGGAACAGCCGCTTCAGGTCATGCTCGGTCTGCTCGACATTCCGGCCGTTCGTCAGCTTCCAGCGCTGCGCCAGCCGGTGGATGTGGGTGTCGACGGGGAACGCCGGCACGCCAAATACCTGGCTCATCACGACCGACGCGGTCTTGTGCCCGACGCCGGGCAGTGCTTCCAACTCGGGAAAGGTCCGCGGCACTTCACCCGCGTGATGCTGCATCAGCAATAGCGAGAGCCCGCTGATTGCCTTCGCCTTCTGCGGCGACAAACCGCAGGGCCGGATCACCCCTTGGATCTCCGCCACCGGCACGCGGGCCATGTCCCCCGGATTATCCGCCAGGGCCCACAGGTGCGGTGTGACCAGATTCACGCGCTTGTCCGTGCATTGGGCCGAGAGCAACACCGCCACCAGCAGCGTGTACGCATCCCGGTGATCGAGCGGGATCGGCGTCTCCGGATAAAGCACACTCAGCCGCCGGTCGATCAACGCCGCTCGGGCAGCCTTGGTGGCGAAGGGCTTGATCATCACGCACCCGAAGTGCCCGGCCTCAAGGACACCGTCAACCCTTGCCGGCGGCTGGAGCCGGCGGTTCAAAGTCGATGGGCAGCGTAGTCCGCGCCTCTTGCGGCCGGCCGTTTTCAATCCGGGGCAAAAAGCGCCACTGGCGCACCGCCGCCAGCGCCGCCTCGCCAAAAGCCGGGTCCGAGGCGTTCTGGACCACCGGATCCAGCACGGCGCCGCGTGGATCGATCCGCAGGGCCAGCGTCACACTGCCCTTGATCCCTGACTTGCGCAGCGCGGCGGGATATTCCGCTTCAGGGCCGAGAAAAAACTTTGGGGCCGCCTGCCGGACCGTGGCAATTTGACGGGCGACAATGCGATCCAGCACCGCGTCGCGAAATTGGGGCGACTGATCGGAGTGCAATACCTCGCTGCCACCGGAGAAAAGATGGAGGGTATAACGAATGTGGCCCATGGAATCCCCGAGCGTGGTCGTGACCGAAAGCGGCTGCGGCGTATTTGGCTCCAGCCGGCCCACCTCGTAGAAGAATAATTCCTTGCCCGCATTTTGCGTCTCCATTTCGAGCACCAGAAAAACATCCTCCAGCAGGTAGGGTGAAGTGAATGTCCCGCGAAAATGCAGCTGATGATTGTATTCCCGGCCAGATTCGAAATCCCCCGACCGGCTGGAAACGAGCTCCTTGCCCGCCACCGAAATGAAAAACGGCAGGTATTCCTCGGCTTTCTTTAATGCACAGCGCCGGCCATGGGCGGGAACCAGTTTGCCGTCCACCTCGATGTAGGCCCGGCTTTCACGAACCTTACGCACGGCGTAAATTTTCTGCTCGTGCTCGACGCACAGCACGCTCTGGGCCGACAAGCGCGCAGTGGAAACCAAGGTGGCCAGCAACACGGCCAGAACAAAAACCGAACGAAATCGACACCGGGGCATGAAGCGAAGCGAACCGGAAATGACGCCAAGGGCAAGCCGCGAGCCGCTCGCGGGCGAGGGCGCCCGCGCTCCAGCTCCGCCCTGGAGCCACGGCGCCTTCGCCGGGGAATCTTCCCGCCGCTTCATCCCAACCGTTGATCCAAATCCCCTCCACCATCCCTCCTCCTGCAACCAACACGGGCCTTTAAATCAGCCGCGGAAAGCAGCCGGGCTTTCCAGGGCGGAAACAGATCTTAAATGCGTGCCGGAAAGTCCAAATCGCAGTTGCTCCTCCCCTCCCGCCGCCTACCGTCCGCACCCATGGCCTCTTCGCGCGATCTCCTCGCTCCACTCGATACCTTTGAACGCCGACACACCGGCTCATCCGACGCGGACATCGCGGCCATGCTGCAACTGGTCAACCACGCCTCGGTGGACGCCCTGGCCGATGCCGCCGTGCCAGCGAACATCCGCCTCAAGCGCCCACTGCGCCTGCCCGCCGCCGCCAGCGAAACCACCGCGCTGGCTGAGCTGCGCGCAATCGCTTCGCGCAACCGGATTTTTCGCAGCTTCATCGGCATGGGTTACTACGACACCCTCACGCCGGGAGTAATTCAGCGCAACATCCTCGAGAATCCCGGCTGGTACACCGCTTACACGCCGTACCAGGCGGAAGTTTCCCAAGGCCGACTCGAAGCGCTGCTGAACTTTCAAACGCTCGTCACCGACCTCACCGGCCTGCAAATCGCCAACGCGTCGATGCTCGACGAAGGCACCGCCGCCGCCGAGGCCATGATGCTCGCCCATCGCGTGAAACTCGGCGACAGCTCCGAGCCTTCCGTATTTTTCACCTCGGACAAATGTCATCCGCAGACCATCGACATCGTCCGGACCCGCGCAAAACCGCTCAATGTCACCGTCGTGGTCGGCGACCACCGCACCTATGATTTTGCGGGCAAGGTGTTCGGCGTGCTCGTGCAGTATCCTGACACGACCGGCAGCATCCACGATTTTTCCGCCTTCTTCGAAAAGGCCCACGCCGCTAACGCGCTCTGCGTCACCGCCACCGATCTGCTCGCGCTCACGCTGCTGCGCGCACCCGGC
>JANYDX010000045.1 GCA_025363395.1 Verrucomicrobiota bacterium | reverse complement strand
CTTCATCTCGACGCACGGCGCCCGCAAGGGTCTCGCCGACACCGCCCTCAAGACTGCTGACGCCGGCTACATGACCCGCAAGCTTTGCGACGTGGCCATGGACGCGGTTGTTACGGAGCAGGATTGCGGTACGCGCGACGGTATTTGGAAGAAAGCGATCTTCGAAGGCGAAACCATGCTGGTCAGCCTCGCGGAACGTATTGTCGGCCGTTTCTCGGCAGACGATGTGTTCGACCCACTCAATCCTACCAAGACTCTCGTCGATTCCGGCGAACTCATCACCGAAGAGCTCTCCAAGCGCATCGAGGATTCCGGCATCGAACGCGTCAAGGTTCTCTCGCCCCTCACTTCAACAAGCGAGCAGGGCATCGACGCCAAGTCCTACGGCATCAATCCCGCCACCAACAAGGTCGCGAAGATCGGTGATTCCGTCGGTATTATCGCGGCGCAATCCATCGGCGAGCCCGGCACCCAGCTCACCATGCGTACCTTCCACATCGGCGGCGTCGCCACTGGTGGCGCGAAAAATCCTGAGATCAAGGTCCGTAATTCCGGCATCGTGAAGTACAAGGGGCTGCGTCTCGTGCAAACCGCCGAAGGCTTCAACATCGTCCTCAACAAGACCGGTTCACTCCAAATTCTTGATGAGAACGACCGCGAGCTTGAGTCCTACCCGATCGTAGTCGGCACGTTCCTGTCCGTCACGGACGCAGCCAAGGTCACCAAGGGCCAGACGATCGCTCAATGGGATCCGTACAACATTCCGGTTCTCTCCGAAAAGGCCGGTACGCTCCACTTCAAGGACATGATTCCTGGTGTGACCGTAAAGCGCGAACTCGACGAATCCACCGGCCGCATCGCGACCGTGGTCATCGAGCACAAAGAAGATCTCAATCCTCAGATCGAAGTTCGCGACGATCACGGCAAGCCCGTGGCCGCCTACTCGATCCCGACCGGCGCGCAGGTGGCAGTCGCAGAAGGTGACATCATCACTCCCGGTGCCTTGCTCGCCAAGACGCCACGTCAGGCTTCCGTGACCAAGGACATCACCGGTGGTCTCCCTCGCGTCGCCGAGCTCTTCGAAGCCCGTCGTCCAAAGGAAGCCGCTGAAATGGCCCGCATTGAAGGCGTGGTCTCGTTCGAAGGCTCCATCCGCGGCAAGCGCAAGCTCGTGGTTCGCCACGAGGAGTCCGGCGCCGAAGAGGAACATCTGATTCCTCACGGCAAGCACATCATCGTGCAACCCGGCGACGTAGTGCACAAGGGCCAGCACTTGACCGAAGGTTCCGCTGATCCACATGAGATCCTCGAAATCCTCGGGCCAACCGCGCTGTATGAGTTCCTCATCGGCCAGGTGCAGGAAGTCTATCGTCTCCAAGGCGTGTCGATTAACGACAAGCACATCGAGGTCATCATCCGGCAGATGCTCCGCAAGGTTCGCATCTCCGACCCAGGTGACACCGAGTGGTTCTGGGGCGAGCAGATTGACCGCGTGGCCTTCCTTCGTGAGAACAAGCGCATCGACGCAGCCGGTGGCAAACCCGCCGAAGCTGAGCCGATCCTGCTCGGTATCACGAAGGCATCGCTCGAAACCGAAAGCTTCATCTCGGCTGCTTCTTTCCAGGAGACGACTCGCGTCCTCACCGATGCGTCGACTCTCGGCAAGGTCGATCATCTGAAGGGCTTCAAGGAAAACGTCATCATGGGTCACTTGATTCCTGCCGGTACAGGCTGGCCAGGCTACAAGAAGCTCAAGGTCACGCTTCCACTCGGCGGAGAGATTCCGATCGAGGAAGCGCCGAAGGCCACCGCCGAAGCGAGCTAAGCTTCCAGCGAAAATCACTTCAAAGCCGCGGACATTCATCCGCGGCTTTTTTATTTCAGCGATTATCGGCTCGTTGCGCCGCTGGCTGTGGCGCAAGCACGATCAAACGTGTGGCCGATCAGGGTTGAGGCCGGACGACTGCGCCGAGGGTAGCTGTCACTCCAACTCGCGGGGACGGACCTTGGGGCGCGTTTCATCCTTCTTCGCTTTGATAATGACGACGATCAGCACCGCCACACTGATGAGGATGCCAAAGACGGAAACAAACATGAGCAGGCGCATTTGAATTTTCTCCAGTTAAATGGATTGGACTATTTGCCGGGCTGGTTTGCCGCGGGCACCGACTGACGGAGGATGGTGCCGGCGAGTGCGTCCATCGTGCCGTTGCTCCCGGCTGAGCTCACCATCACTTGCGGGGTAATCTGTACCTTGCCTTCGACGACAAGCTTGAGCAGTTCAAGCTGCGCGACCTGATCACGACCGAGCGTCTCGACGAGTAGCTTGTAAGCCTTGGCCCGCCCCTCGCCGATGATGACTTGCGACTCAGCTTCACCCTTCGCTCGGGCGACCTGAGACTTGGCGTTCTCGCCTTCGACACGGACCTTGTATTCGGCGGCGGCGAGCTGGCGCTGCTGCTCGGCCTCTTCCTGCGCTCGGACTAATTTTGCCCGCGATTCTTCGGCCTGTTTCTGCTGATCGTAAAGTTTCTGCTGATTGACCGCGACCTCACGGTCGGTCTGCGTCGCCAGCAACTGCTGGCCGGCGGGGCTGGCATCGAGGTGAATATTCCCCACGTAGACGCCGTCGCATGACACGCGGTAGCGTGCGAGTTCGGTGGTGATACGTTGGGTGGCGAGAGCTTCAATCTCACTGCGGCGGTTGACGAACTCGAGGGCGTTCATCGTTTCGGCGACGTTGCGAAATATGGCGCGGACCGCGGGCAGGATCACACGGGCTTCGAGTACTTCGAGTTTTTCGTCCTCCTGCTCATCTTGCATGACGGCATCGGGGTTGCCGAGCAACGCCACGAGGTAGGGAGCATTCTTCGCTTCAACCGCGCAGGCGACGCGAACGTCGACGGGGAAAGAGAAGCCATCCTTCGAGCGCACAGAAACCGACCAGTCATCATTGCCGGAGGAGGCGGCTGAAGCTGGAGCGTTTTTTGCCGTACGCGCGGAAAGCGGAGCGGACTTATTGGCACTGGGCGCTTGGTAGGTGTAGGTGCGCTGCGTGGTCTTCACGATGGTCGGCACGTAGGCGTGGGTGTTCAGATAATAGCCACCGGGTGTGAGCGGTTCAGCCCAGACGCCGATGTGGTTACGCGGGACGAGCGGGACGCCATTGACGGTGTCGCCCTTGCCATCGGTAGCGGTCCAACGCAGGCCGGAATTACTTTTGATCACGGCCACCGTGCCGGCTTCGACTTGCAGTGCGGGAATCGGGGTCACCTCGTGGAGCGCCGTGTTATACCGGTAGGTGCCGGGTGTGAGAATCGTAGTCTGTGGACCACGGCGGCCGCCCTTCGCGAGGAAGATGGTTGGATTCAGCATTTCCTGTGCGCTTTCCCACGCGGGGGCGAACATCTCGTTCTCCGGTAGTGGCTGGCCATCGCGGGCGGTAACGAAGCCCACCTGGCCGGACGGAACGGTGATCACGCGGTCAATGCGCACCGTGTACGTAAAGGGATAGAAACCGAAATGCCAGCCGGGTCCAAGGATCTCGGCCTGCGGTCCCATTTCGCCGTCGCGGGCGATGATTTGGCCGGTCGGCAGCGGTTTCCCGAAAAATTGTTTATGAACGATGCCAACTTCATCCTGGTCGATCACCACCGACGAGCCAACGACCAGACCGAATCCGAATAGAGAAGCGGCGAGCACCCAGAGGGCAACACGACCAGCAGCTGGCAGTGCGACGACAAACGAGGCGCCTAGTGCGACAATGGCGAGGACGGTGAAGAGCAGGATTAGGGTCATGAGTGCGAGGGGTTGGCGTTGTCTGGTTGGAGCAACTGCATCGGGGCGGCCACGAACTAAGCGAGGACCGCTCCGGCAGTCGAGCGCGGACGGTCTGGAATGCGTCGCGGCGTTTCCAACTGCATGATGAGGTTTTTCAAATGGCCCGGCCACGAGCGTTTTGCGGAGCCCGCTCAAGTCAGCCGCGGCCAAAACAAATTGAATCACGCCGGCAAGTCTCGCTCAGGCGGTTTCTGCGTGACGCCGGACCTCACTGTAGAACGCTCGGAGTTCAGCCAGGGTGCGGATATGGAAGATTATTTTTCCGTCGTCTTGCGATTTCACCAACTGGCGCAGTTTGGGCATGGAGTGTCGGTCGGTCGCCCAAATCATTTTCAACAGGGGCCATGTCATCGGGAGCATCGGACATCCCGGAGGACCATCGATGCGCGGGCGAAACAGGCACAGCCACTGCCGTTTCAACGCCCACCAGTAATGTCGAACCAGCGGATAATCGACCAAGATGATGGTATCGGACTCGTGGAAACGTTGTTCGATGAAATCAAAGTCGCCCCAGCCGTCGATGATCCAGCTGGGTTGGGCGAGCAGCTTGGCATGGGCGGCGGCGAATTCTTCCCTTGATGCCAGCTGCCAGCCGGGACGCCACTGCAACTCATCAACGGGATGGAGCGGAATTCCGAGCAGGTCGTTCAGCTCCCGGGCGATGGTGGATTTTCCACCGCCCGCATTACCAATGATCGTGATCCGGGTCATCGCGGCTTTAACGGCTGGCGTTGGATGAACAACCGATTGGGCTCGTTCCCTAGGCCAGATCTGCCGGTGCAACTCCGAACAAAGCGACGCATCCGCAATTTGCACAAACGAGTGCATGCAGTCCGCGCGCGCCGCCTGGCACTGCGTCATTAACCGCCACATATCCGAGGGAAGAGGAGGGGCGCGTGCTCTTGAAAAACCGGTCTGTTTCGCAGTGCTGGAACTGCACTTTTTTTGCCGCGACCTGATAGCGGGCGGCGACTTTGTCTTCGCGCAGGGAGGATTTGAATTTGGCGGCGGCAGCGCGAAGACCTTTCGAGATTTGCTTGGTGTTCATTTCTTGTATGCGGTATTCCAAGCTAATTGTGGGGCGATTATTAGTGAATGAGACGGCCGATCGGTGTGCGTTCGCCCCTCTTTTTTAAATGATAGGTCAGTGCGGTCGTGATGCACTCGCGCAACTCTGTCGTTGGCAGCTTGTCGGCAGTGGAGAAGATCAAGGCGCGGTTTCCTTTGTAGCGGAATTTTTTGCCGAACCGCAGCTTGAAGGTTTCTATCAGGGTAGTCTGGCAGTGGAAGTAAATCGCAAAGCTTCCTGGTCTCGAATGGAGCGCATCAATCCGGATCGTGCTGCCACTCTTGGTTTCACTCGTCCCGTAGCTTGGCTGGCCCCATTTCAAGGTCTCTTCCAACGCTCCAACGGCAGGAATTCGCTTTGCCGTGCCAAAAATAAGCGCCCGAAGTTCAGTCAATTTTAGACGGACATCCGGCGGATAACTGGCGAAAACGCGCGCTACAGCATCACTGGAGAAGGACTCCATGTGATTCAGGGAATGCCGTCTGTCACTGAGCTCCATCGGCTTGAACAATGGCGGTTATGGCTGCACGCGCAGCACGCCTTTCATCAAGACTGAGTGGCCGGGGAAGCTGCAGATGTAGTCGTAGTCACCGGGTGTTGTGGGCGTCGTGAAGTAGATCGTGTCGCTCGTCTCGGGCTGTGTCAGCGCGGTGTGATACAGCACATCGGCCGTGTCGGGCACGTAGTTCTTCGCCGCGCCGTCCATGCCTAGCGTGAGCGCGGCCGCTCCCACGGCCTGACCCTTGCCGGGCGCGCAGAGCACAAAGTTATGCAGCATGTCATCCGCATTGCGGAAAACCAATCGCACGCGAGTGCCGGGTTTGACGGTGATCAGCGTCTGGTCGAACTTCAGGCCGGGTTGGGTCCCGAGCAAAACGGTCAGGTCTCCATCCTGGTTTGACCAATCGGAGGGGACCTTGGCGGGATGTTTGGCGGTGACCAGGTTGGCCGCAGGCGGCACGGGCACGATGCAGAGTTCAGCTTCGTTAGCTTCGATCGGAATGATGCGGTCGCCGTCAGGAATTTTGTTGAGCGTGTAGTACGCGGTGGCGTGGAGGAGGGCTTCGCCGCCCTTCGCCGAACGCACACCCGCGGCTTTCACCTCGTGGATATAGCCTTCACGCAGACAGACGCTGGCGAGCCGCACGCTGAGTCCGTCGGGTGCAACCACAACTTTGCGCACTGGACAGCCGATGCGATTGATGGGCGCGCTGCCGTAAGTGCTGTGGTAACGGTACGTGAATCCAGCGACGGTGTAGCTCGCGGGATTCGCCGCGGTCTTCGGGTCGACCGGCTGCGTGAACGTGAGCAGGAAACCATCGGCCTCCGCCTTCACTTCCTTCAACTCGAACGGCATCTGTCCCGTCCAGACGAGCCGCTCGAGGCCCTGCTGTTTGGGACCGACTGAGCCCCAGCCACGAGCGGTTTCTCCAGTGAACATTGTGGCGTCCTCACCCATTGTTAGGCGGATGATGCCGCACTCAAAACCTTCACGGAAGGAATACGCTGCGCCCTGCCAGACGCCTTTGATTTTCTCGAGCGACATGCGCATGACTTTGCTCTGGCCTTGGTCGCCGACATAAAATTGTCCCGCGAACGGGCCGAATTTCCCCGCCGTCAGATCCTCGATAAGGCCTGAGTTGGAAATGCCGAGAATGGTGTGTGGAAACCATACGGCCGGCGTTTTAATGCCGGGGACGCGCTTGGCGACTTCGTGCATGGGTTCGCCGGTGCTTTGGATATCTTCGGGTCGCAGCTTGACGAGCGAGCCGGGGAGTTTGCTCCACGCGAGGCCGGCGGGGTGACCGGTGAAATCGCCGGGCTCCACGTGCGTGACGCGGCCGGAGCCGACCCATTCGCCCTGATTCTCGGCGAAAAACCAATCGCCCTTCGACGATACGGTGAAGCCGCAGGGCGAACGCAGACCGGCGGCGATGGGCGTCATCTGTCCGTCGGGCGTGATCTCAACCATCCAGCCGCGCCACGGGCCCGGCGCCTGAGTGGCGCCGCCGAAGGCCACGTTGAGTGTGACGCGCAGATTGCCGTTGGGCCCCATGATGGGACCGAAGGCGTACTCGTGATACGGGCCGGAGATGGGCAGCTTGCAGACGGTTTCAAAAAGATCAGCGCGGCCGTCACCATCCGTGTCGGCGATGCGGGTGAGTTCCTGGCGTTGCGCGACGTAGTAGCCGCCGGGTGGTGCGGTGATGACGCCGAGCGGCTCGTGCAGGCCGGAGGCGAAGAGGGTGTATTTCGGATGGGGATTTTCGTCGTAGGCGCCGTCGATGAACCACATTTCTCCGCGGCGGGTGGTAACGAGCAGGCGTCTGCCGGGCAGGGCGAGAATACCGCTGACTTCGAGGACGATATCGTCGGGCACGGGAATTGGCGTGCGCTTCCAATAGCCGTTTTCCCGGGCAACGAGATCACCGGACGGTGGGGCGAATCGCTCGGCCGACGAAGGATTGTCGGTTTGTGCGTGGGTGACACACGCAAGCGGAACGGAGGCGAGGAGGGAAAGGAGCAGACGCTTCATGGCGGGGTGTTACCAAACGAGCGAGTAGACGATGGGTTTTCCGAGCGTGGCTCCGTTGAGGGGAACCATGAGTTGTTGCCGGCCATTGCGGGTGCGCAGGATGGGCTGGACGGCAGAGTCGGCGGGCAGATCGAGGTAATAAGAACGATCGCCGATGACGTAGCTGTGTCCCCCGGTTTGAGGTGTGATGTGATCGGCTTCGGCGAGGAGCACCCAGGATTCCCAGGAAGTGGTTTTGCCCGTTACCACGAGAGTGCGGGTGAGGCCGTGAATGGCGGGCGTGGGGGCGATGCGGTCGGTGGCCGAGAGCGTCGACAGCTTAAAGCGGAACGTGGGCTGACCATCGGGCTCGAGCTGGTAGCCTTGCGAGGACCACATCTGGTCGGGTTGGTCGGGCCAGTCGTGGTGGTAGGTTTCGAGGAGCGCGAGCACGGGCTTGTCATTGAGCGTCAGCGCCGGGCCGGTGGGGAGGGCGAGCTGGTTTTCGGCGCGGCCGTCCCAGAGTTCAAACGTGTCGAGGAAGCCGCCGCGCCAGACCCGGAGAATCGCGCCGGTTTCAAAATCGTAGGCATAGTGGAGGCCGGCGGGGGTGCCGACGTTGATCGCGTAAAGGCGTTTCTTAGGATCGAACGGCACGAAGCTGCGTTGCATGCGTACGCGATCAGCAGTTGGTTCGATAAGGATCTTCCGTGGCTTTTCCGCATTGTTCTTTGGTTCGTTAGCTGCGGGCGCGGCAGTGAGCATCTGCCGTGCGAGACCGGGGCCTTCCACGAAAAGTGCGAAGCGCGGTTTGCCATTTGACCCATGGATATAGTTGAGCCGGAAGGCATGGCGGCCGGCCGTGAGGGGCAGGGCAACGGATTGGCCTCCATGATCAATTGGCTGAATTGCGGGTTGATCGTCGATGACGAGGCCAACCGACTCGTAACCCATGACGGTAAATGAATAGGTGCCTTCGCGCGGAATGATTAAGGCACCGGTGAAGACGAGAGTGAACTTTCCGTTTTGCTCCACGGCCTCGGCTGCGAACGCGGCCGGTTTACCCTGGCTTTTGGGTGCGGCGGGAGCGTGACTTTCGGTCGACTTGGAGTCGATGGAGTACAGTTTGTAAGCGAGATCCTCGACTTGAACGCGGGGTGCGGTCGGATCGAATTTCTTGATCGCCAAGGCGCGGATGGCGACTGGGCCATGATCGCCCTGGATCATCAGCGGGCCGAGCGGCGCCTCGTCCGTGAACGCAGCCGCGCGCGTGGGGCCGGTGACCTCCATGTTTTCCTGCGCAACAAAATCATTGAGCACGACTTTCAGGAAGCGGGCGTTGGCTGTTTTTCTGCCGGCGGCATCGAAGCGTGGCGCTTGGAACTCGATGTGCAGATGTTGCCACAAACCGGGGGCGCGGCTGGCGTTGGCGCGTGGTGCGATGCCGGCATAACCTTCCTTGCCTTTGCCCCGCGACACGTCCCAGCGCTGATAAATGCCGCCGCAATCCGCGAAGGTTGGAGCGGGCGCACCCCAACTATCGAAGAGCTGTACTTCATAACGCCCCATCAGGTACACACCGGAATTGGAACCGGGCGTCAGGAGGAAATCCAAATCGACCTCGGAGTCGCCGAGTTCGTCAGCCGTGAAAAGATGTCCGCGCGCAACCGCTGTGGGGTTGTTCACGAGTATGCCGGTGCCGGCGAGAGGCGTGAGGAATTTTTGCGTGCGAGGGTCGTCTCCGAGGCCGCCAGCGAGCTGCCAGTTGGGGCCGGGCGCCTTGAAGCCGGCAAGTGTATCGAGTGGGATCGCCGCAGGGGCTAGGAGGGATTGCGCGCCGGCGACAGTGACTAGAGTGAAGGCGGCGGCCAGGGCGCGCG
>JANYDX010000509.1 GCA_025363395.1 Verrucomicrobiota bacterium | reverse complement strand
CCACCGGAGCCGTCGGTGATTCCGTAGCCGTCGATTTCTTGCTCGTATTCGCGATCCAGCGCGACGCCGCTAAACACAAGTTCGCGGCCATCCTGCCACACGAAGCGCCAGGCACCGGTTGCGGTCACCCGGTCGCGCATCCGTCCTTTGCGCGCCGTGCCATGCACGAGCGTGTTGGCGGGAATGACTTTCTTCCCGTTCTGCCACACGTCTTCGAGGAGCATCGCGATGACCGGGGTTTCAAGATTCGCGCTGTCGATGGTGTTTACGAGTTTGCACTTTAAGAGCGTGCCGAAGGGAACGAATCGCTCCGGAGCCGGCGGCTCTGTTCGCTCTGCCCGCGCCGGTGGCGCTTCATAACTCGCGAGCAACGACGCATAGTGAACTTTGCGCGGCTTCGGATCGGCCTTCGTCACCGGGACCGCTTTCGCGTTGGCCGATGAAGCCGTCGGCGCACTCGGCGCGGCCACTGCCGGACGAAACGGCACGATGGCACCGCTCGCCGCTTCCTTCTCGCCGTGTGCATTCGCAGGGGTTCGCGCCTGTTGCGGCACGCCGCTCTCCAATCCTTGATTGAGCGGCAACTGCACCCGACCGAGTTCGATCTTCTTCGCATCATTCGCGGCGAGCTTTGCGGCCTCGCGCTCGCCCGCTTGATGCTGCCCGTAAATCCATAGGCCGGAGAAAAGCACGACAACGAACACCACGAACAAGCCGAACTTACTCTTGAAGAAATTGCCGAGGTTACGCGGGTTCATGGATGCGCGCTCTCCGATGAATTGGGCGACGGCGCGACGGCGGCGACCTTCGTCTCACGCCGTGCGCTGTTGATCAGAATGGTAAACGCGTTGTCGGCGCTCAGGTCGTTGCGTGTTCCATCCGGCAGACCGACAATGGCAAACTCGGCTTCAGCGCTTTCGCCCGGCCCCAGCGTCCGCGGGCCGTTGGCAATCGACTGCTCAAACCGTTCCTGCGCGACGCGTGCCGCAAACGTGCTTGGCACCAATTCGACAACACTGTCCGTCGTGTTTTTGAGCCGCAGAAGAAACACGACGGCATCCTCCTTCGAGAACCGATAAACTTCCTGCACGGTGATTTCGAGGTCAGGCAAAACGACCTTCCGGTTTTGTGCGCGGAGCGTCACGCCTTCGACTGCTTTTGGCAGCGAGCGCACCAGAACCGGATAGGCGCGCGCCCGGTCAAGCAGACTCAGCCCAATACGCGGCGAGAATTTCACCGGCTCCGGCGGTGCATCCACCATCACGGCATTCTGTGCGGACGCGCGTTTGAAAGTCACACTCGCGACTGAATCGCTCTCCACCGAACGGAGCTGAATGACGTAGGCCGAACCATCGTAAATCGCAGTGAGTCGCGCCGTCGCTTCCGGCTGCAAACTCTGCACGAGAATGAAGTTCGAGCCGGGCGCGTGGGTGACATGAAAACGAACGGGCGTCCCCTCATCGACACCCACCGCGGCCCGGCCGTTATCGATCAGCATATCCGCTCCGGCTACCGCCGTGAGCGCACCGGGGAACATCACAGTCGTGATTTCCCGCGAGACCGGCAGGTCAACCGCCTGAGTCGGATCGAGCGCGAGGTCGCGAATTGGCTGGGCCGCCAAGGCAGAGGCCACGGCGATAAAGAGTCCTGAGAATCTCAACATACAGGTTCACGTTTTGATTGGTTCGACTTGGAACGCCGCGACCGCAGTCGGGAAGCGTCCATTGCGGGTCAGATCGGGGTTGACCAAAAATTTGAATTTAACGCGGTAATGCAGCACCTCGGTGATCGGTGCGCCTTGATACGAACCGACGCGGATCAACTGCACATCGGCGGACGTATAGAACGCACTGTCGCGCGTGCTCAGAATTTCAGTCGGGCCGACTTCGACTTTTTGGTGCAGCGACTTCGCTGCGAATTCGGCTTTCGTCTTGGTGAGCGCGCCCTGGGCGACTTGTGCCGCATCGCGCAGGAAGAGTTGTTTGAACAACTCGGGATTGTCCAAGCCCTCCGGGTTGCGTTCGAACAGCGCCTTGCACGCGAGCTTGGTCTGCATCGCGTGCAGGTCCTTCGCCTGCTGAATATCCACGACCGGCGAAACGTAATACGTTCCGAGGCTGTCGATCATGAGCACCTCGCGTTTGCGCGTCAGCTTCTCGACGAGCTGCTGACGGTCCCACGCAGCCCACACCCATGCGGACACTGCGATCAGAAACCAGATCAGCGACTGACGCCGCTGACGCTCGAAAATCGCGAGTATCGACGGCCTCGTTTTTCCAAAACTCGGCACGGCACGAGGCGCGACGGGAGCAGCAGGTTCAGCGTTTGCGACCATTTGGGTTATTTCTTGGGGGATTGGTTTTTCGGCGGTGTCGGGATTTTCGGAGGGAGCGACGGAGGTGCCTCCTCTGAGGCGTCCTCGTCGCGCAAGAACGCGCCGAGGTTGCGAGCAATGCTCTCCTCTGCGTCCGCGATGCGTTTCTTCGCGTGGGCAGATTTCTCTAGGGCTTCCGTGTGTCGTCGGTTGAGATTGAACATGGGATTAAATGTCGAGGGCGGCCTTGTTCGGGTCATCCTCATGCGGCTGTTGATCGAACCCGCTCCGGCTTTGCCGCTTGCTCCGGGCGTGTTTTGAAAGTTCTGAGGCCATTGATTCGGCAGCCCCAGCGCGACGCGTATCGGCCGATGCACTTTGCTCGGCCGCCTCGGCACTTCTCCGCACGAAGCCGCCGGCATAAAAGCCAGACATTCCGTTAATCGCGGTGCCCGTTGTCTGTGCCGAACCACCGCCGCGCGCCGCCGATTCACCTCCTGCCGCCAATGCACCACCGGCTGCCGAGGCGACGATTGCCGCTGCTCCCGCTCCACCGGTTGCGACCGCGACCGCCGCTCCGACCCCGCCGGAGAAGGCCGCCTGCATGACGCCGCCGACACCCTGCGCGAACGCCGTTGCTGGATTCATTCCCATCAGGAGAACCTTCGTCGTAATCCACGGCGCGAGGACCGAACTGATGAGCATCCACGAGCCGATTAGCAGCACGGTCAGTGCGGGAGCCGCGAGTGGCGCACCGGCCACGATCACCGGGATGAGATTCGCCGTGGCGGCAGCGTCCAACATCGCGTTAGTAACGACCGCCGCCATCACCCAGCCGAAGGGCCAGAATACAAGAGCCACCAATCCCATGATGTATTTTTGTGCCACGCCTGCCATCGGACGAAGCATGAAGAAGGAAAGGAAAAGAGGACTCAGCGACCACCCAGCCGTCAGGAGCACGCCGCCAATTAGCTTCACCACATATTGCACGCCCCAGGACAGCCACCCGAAGAGCCAGAGGAATGCGTAGCAAATCGCGGTGCCGATAGACTTCGTTCCCCAGATGATGTCCCAGACGCTGGAATTTGGGTCGGCGGCAGTCTTTCCCGCGATGAATTGGATGAACCGATTGTCAACCGTTCGAGGGTCCACGCCCATCATTGAGCCGAACGAGATCACGATGTCATTGAGTCGCATTAGCCACTCGCGAAGAAAGACCGTGCTGAGTCCGATCAAAAATACTTTTGCGATCAGCCAGATGAACGCGCTGGCGTCGGGACGACTGCGCACGGTTTGAAATACAAGCCCTGTGGCCACGATGGCACTCGCGACGTATGCACATCCGCCCCACAACGTGGACAAGCCATCGAAGTAGGTAGCGGGTAGAATACTGCCAGGGGGTGCGGCCATTATAGCAATTATGCGTTAGGGATTGGTTCGTTTCGGATCAGGAGCAGGCGCCGGTTTCTTAGCGGGCTCGTTTTTCTTGAAGTAGTCGGGGGTCTGAAACGCCTTGGGCAGTGCGTCCATTTCCTTGCGGGCGGCCTCGGCTCGTGCCTTGGCGTCCGCATCCTCTTTTATCCTGCGTGCGTCTGCTTCTCGGTCCGTGCAACCAGCCGCGAGTAACGTGATACACAACCCTCCAACCAGTAGCTTTGTTATCATTGGATTGAATCAGACCTAACAATCGTGAAAAGGTTGCAAGTCATGGCGATAACGAACGCTCGGACACGTATTGGAGCATGCAGTCATACATCGGTGTGAACGTCGTCGAGAGCTTCTTGACCTCCTGTTGCGCCAGCCGGCGACGGGCCTCGGCGTCCGCGTCGTCTTGCGCGTTGCTCATCGCGGTCGCTTCCGCCGCCTTCACTTGGACTTGGGCGGCGCTCAACGCGACCTCGGCATCAACAGCGGAGAGCTGGCCATATTCCGCATTCAACACGGCAGAGAGTTTTTGTTCTTCTGCGTCCGTATCAGCTGCCTGGAGCGCCTCGCTTGTGGCCGCGATGGCACGCTTCAAATCTTCGCGTCGCGTATAAACGTCGCTCTGCACCGCCTTGAATTCATCCACCGTGACGGTCAGGGCGTTGGCTTCCTTGAAGACCTGCGCATCCCGGTCGATACTGACGCCGTCGAAGTCAGGGAACTGCGCATTGATTTCCCGGTAGATTCCGCCGCGCGTG
>JANYDX010000326.1 GCA_025363395.1 Verrucomicrobiota bacterium | reverse complement strand
GCTCGCCGGGGGCCGCGGTCTCTCGCCGCCCCATACAATCCGCATAAGCGACAGCGGACCTCACGCCTCACTCGGAACGGGCTTGTTCAACCGGAGTCCTGCTGCGCGCTACGGCGCAGCAGAACTCTCAGGATTGGGCTCTTCATTTGCTGAATCCTGCGATAGCGGTGATGACGATGCTCACGGGCAAAGATCGGCATCGCTACATAGCTCCATATCTTGGACATGCGCTGACCCGTCAGATAGTAGGCTTCGAGATCCGGCGCTTGCTCTAACCAAACCGGCGGAGCTGGACGATGAGTGACCAGCGGCTTGAGGAAGAAACCACGTGCCTGCGGCACCCGCCAACTCCAACCTCTTGGACTCCCGATTCTCACCCAGATATCCCGATGATTCCGGTAAAGCCCTTCAACGACGCGGTCATTACAGACGAGCGCGCGATAAAGGACAGGCATTGCAGTCAGGAACGTGACGACTGGAAACGCAGCTAGTGTCCTGTAAGCTATATTCGTTAAATAAGTATCGCCATGGACTAATTTGCTCTCAGCCTCATCTCGATGAAGACCGGACGACCAAAAGCGCTGCTGATTCTGACCGCGGCAGAAGAAGAAAAATTGCTCCTGATCGCTCGTCGCCCGAAGACGAGCCAGCGTGCAGCGCTGCGTGCTCGCATCGTGCTGGCGTGCGCCGAAGAGGCCAGCAATCAGAAGGTCGCTCGACGGGTGGGGACCTCGGCGATGACGGTGGGCAAATGGCGGAGCCGGTTTGTTCCAGGTCGCCTGGAAGCGTTGGGCGACATGCCACGCAGTGGTCCCCCGCGCACCGTGACTGACAAACAAGTGGAGGCGGTCATCACCAAGACCCTGGAAACCAAGCCGAAGGCGGCGACGCATTGGAGCACCCGGTCATTGGCTCGGGAAACCGGGTTGAGTCACGACACCATCAGTCGGATTTGGCAGTCCTTCGGTCTGCAACCGCATCGGCAGGACAACTTCAAACTATCCACCGATCCATTCTTCGTCGAGAAAGTGCGCGACATTGTCGGACTGTATATGAGTCCGCCGGCGCGGGCGTTGGTGTTGTGTGTGGATGAAAAAAGCCAATGCCAGGCCTTGGAACGTTCCCAACCGCTGCGGCCACTACGCCCGGGACAGCCCGAGCGAGCGACGCATGCCTATCACCGGCATGGCACCACCTCTCTCTTTGCGGCGCTTGATATCGCCACCGGCAAAGTTATTGGCCGATGCCACGCTCGCCATCGTCAGCAGGAGTTTCTGCGTTTTCTCGACCAGATTGATCGCAGCGTGCCCAAGGGTCGCGATGTGCATTTGGTCCTCGATAACTACGGCCCACACAAGACTCCCAAGGTTGCGGCCTGGTTCAAAAAACGGCCACGCTATCATTTGCACTTCACCCCGACCAGCGCCTCCTGGCTCAACCAAGTGGAACGTTGGTTCGCCAAAATCACTGATCAGCGCATCCGCCGCGATTCCTTTTCCAGTCTGCCCGCCCTCGTGACTGCCATCAACGAATACATTCACGTTAACAATCAAGATCCGGTGCCTTTCGTTTGGGCCGCCTCGTAAGGGTTTCTGTGGCCTGGTAGCCGGTGTCCTTCCGGGAATTTACCTCGAAGGGAGAAAGCTGGATCACCTCTTCTTCCGCTTTTTGTGGTGAAGGGGCTGGATGGTGGTTTGGGCGCCGAGGGGCGACGCGATGGCCAGCAGGGCCAGGGCGGTCAGGGGATAACTAGCGTATTTCTTCATGGCTGGTGCGGGTGAACGAAATCGCAAAAGTCTGCGAACTGCAGGCGGGCTTTCACGGGGCGGTTGGCTGGTGCGCTGAGACGAACGAGGGTGAGGGGATACGCCGGCTGGGCCGGCTGGGCGGAGACAACACCGCGGTTTCCTGAAAATCAAAACGCGCGTTGGTCTAACATTAGTTTTTTCTGGCCCGCGCGAGTCAGCCCCCGGTTCCGAGTTCCGGTCGCGAACGCCCCACCGCTTGAGGCGGAAACGGAGAAGCCCGATTCTCAGTGGAGAAAATCGAGAACTGCTTGCTTGAGATGGGAACAGGGACATGACGAGAATCCAATGTCGCCCACATGATCGAGCCTCGTGTCACGCTTTCCACCATCGCCCGCAAAGCCGGGGTGCACGTCACGACCGTTTCACAGGCGTTGCGCAATCATCCGGGGATCTCGCAAAAAACGCGGGAGCGACTGCAGGCGCTGGCGTTGGTGATGAAGTATCGGCCCGATCCTTTCCTGCGAGCCCTGGTCTCTTATCGGGTGAGAAAGTCACGCGGCGACGACCCTCCGACCCTCGCCTACGTCACCAACTGGCACACGCGATGGGGTTGGAAAAAGGTGGCCGCGCATTCCGGTTTTTTCGCGGGCGCGGAATTGAAGGCGCGGGAGCTGGGCTTTCGCCTCGAGCATTTCTGGCTGCATGATCCCGGCTTCACGCAGAAACGCCTGGGGCGGATTCTGGCGGCCCGGAAAATCAACGGGGTGTTCATCGCCTCCCACAGCCGCGAGCTCGGGGACAAATTGCAACTGGACTGGCAGCATCTCTGCGCGGTGAAGATTGATTATTTTCCCCACGAACCGCGTTTGCACAATGTGACGAACAATCAGTGCAATATCATCCGGCTCGCGATGCAGCGACTGATGAACTTGGGTTACCGGCGGTTGGGCTTTGTCGTGCATCGCGGCTGGAATCACGCGGTGGACCATAATTGGACCGCCGGGTATCTGACCGCACAGCTCGATTTGCCGGAGCGCGAACGGTTGCCGGCCCATCTCTTTCCCGAACCCTTTCCGGTGGAGCGCTGGTTTCATGAAACCGATGCCTCGGTCGTCGCCGACGTGGCGCCATTCGCGAAATGGTTCGAGCGTCACCAGCCGGAAGTGGTGATTGCCAAGGCGGCTTACGTGCTGCCGTTGATGAAAAAAATGGGCCTGAAAATTCCCCGCGACGTCGCATTTGCGAACCTTTTCCTCGAAGAGACCGGCGGAGCGGAGGCCGGGGTGCGGCAAAATCATGAGGTGGTGGGCGGGACCGCGGTGGAAATTGTAGCGGGTCAGCTCCAGCATCACAAATTTGGCGTGCCGGCCATTCCGACCAAGACCTATGTGGAGGGGACGTGGTTTGACGGGGCGTCCTGTCCGCCCCGGAATTCAGCGGTGAAGCGCGATCAATAATCTTGGAATAAGTGCGGGCCACTACGACTCTTACCGCTGCATGTCTGGTGATGTTTTTACTCAATTGGTGGATGCGCATTACACGCCGCTCTTCCGTTTTGCCCTCAGTCTGACGAAAAATTCGTCCGAAGCGGGCGACCTGACGCAGCAGACTTTTTTTATCTGGGCGAAACAGGGCCATGCGCTGCGCGATGCGGGCAAGGCCAAGTCGTGGCTCTTCACGACCCTTTACCGGGAGTTTTTGCGCGGCCGCCGGCGGGCCGACCGGGTGAGTTCGCTGGAAGATCTTGGCCCGGTTGAGGCCGACCCGCCGGCGCCGGAAGTGGATGTGATCACCGGCATGGATTCCGGACTTGTTGTGGAGGCGCTGCAGGAAGTCGATGAAACCTATCGCGCTCCGCTGACCCTTTTCTACATGCAGGATTTATCATACAAGGAAATCGCCACGATGCTGGAGGTGCCGATTGGCACTGTGATGTCGCGTTTGTCCCGCGGAAAAAGCCAGCTCCGGGACGCACTTGCCCGCAAGGAAGCCGGGTCGAGGGGAAAAGTCGTCCCGTTCCAATCACCTTCGGCGAGGAAACACTCATGAACTCAGAGCAGGCCAAGTTTATACTTCGTGGTTACCGGCCCAATGGTGCGGATGCGGCTGACGTGACTTTTGGTGAGGCGCTGGCGCAGGCGAGGAATGATCCTGCGTTGCACGAATGGCTGGCGCGGGAGCAGTCTTTTGATGCCGCGATCAGCACGAAGCTGGGCGAAGTGTCGGCCCCCGCGGGTTTGCGCGAAGGGATTCTGGCCGGAGCGCGAGTCACTGTCTCGGGAAACTCGCGCCGCAATTGGTGGCAGCAGCCGGTGTGGCTGGCCCTGGCGGCAAGCGTTGCGCTGATGGGGGCTGTCGTCCTCGCCTTGAAGTCCCGGTCGGTGACGGGAAGCGCGTTGACCGAGTTTGCATTGATCGATCTCAGGCATGCGGACGAGCATGGCGGGAAAGGCGAAACGGTCGGGGCACTGCAGACGGCGCTGAGTCAACCGTCCGCCCACTTGGCGCAACGCATGCCGGTCGATTTTGCCGCGCTGCACGATACCGGTTGCCGCACTCTTAGGTTCAAGGGACGCGATGTGTTGGAAGTTTGCTTCCAGCGCAATGGTCTCTGGTTTCACTGCTACATTGCACAGCGGGCGGATTTTCCGTCTCTCGCAGTGGCCGCGATTCCTGTGATCGAAGAACAAGGCGGTTTGAGCAGCGCAACCTGGGCTGATGCGGTCCATCTCTATGTCATCGTGAGCGGCGCGGGGCGGGAGGCGATGGAGAAACTATTTTAAACATCGTTTTTAATGAAAGCTAGTTTTGCCGTGCTAACGGCGAGGCCTAGTGTAGTTTTTTCCTGTGACCAATCCGGCCTCTTCCACTGCTGAGCACCGGCGTCTAGCAGAAGATGCCCAGCGGGGAAAAAATTGGAAGCGCTGGGGACCGTATCTGGCGGAACGCCAGTGGGGCACGGTGCGGGAGGACTACTCGGTGGATGGCGAGGCTTGGACGTATTTCGATTTTGATCAGTCCCGCAGCCGCGCTTATCGGTGGGGGGAGGATGGTTTGTTGGGCATTACCGATCGCGAATGCCGCTTGTGTTTTGCCCTGGCGCTCTGGAATGGACACGATCCGATTTTGAAGGAGCGGTTGTTTGGTCTGACCGGCCCGGAAGGCAACCATGGGGAAGACGTGAAGGAGGCCTATTTCTACACCTCCAGCACGCCGACCCACAGCCACATGCGTGCGGTGTATCATTACCCGCAGGCGGAGTTTCCCTACCAGCGATTGCGGGAGGAGAACCGGAAACGCAGCCGGAACGAGCCCGAGTTTGAGTTGAATGACACCGGGATTTTTGCGGACGGGCGTTATTTTGAGATTGAAGTCGAATACGCCAAAGCTGGACCGGACGACATGTTGATGGAAATTTCCGTGACCAATCGCGGACCGGAACGCTCCTCGCTGCATTTGCTGCCCACCTTGTGGTTTCGTAACACCTGGTCGTGGGGCTGTCTGCATGAGGGCTGCGAGGTCAAGCCACGTATGAAACTCGCCGGACCTGGCCGCGTGCAAACGGACCACGCCAGCCTTGGACGTTTTTTCTGGGAGGTGGAAAAGAAGCAAGACGAGCTCCCAGCGTTTCTGTTTACGGACAACGAAAGCAATCTGCAGCGGTTGTTTAACGGGAAAAACACCGGTCCCTGGGTGAAGGATGCATTTCACGATCACGTGGTCGGCGGAATGGCCGGGGCGGTTAATCCCAAGCAGACGGGGACCAAAGTAGCTGCGCATCAGGTTTTGGATCTGGCGGCCGGCGAGAAGCGGGTGCTGCGAATGCGCCTCTATGCCGAAGGTGCGGTTCCGGCCGGTGCGTTTGGGGATGGTTTTTCAAAGTCGATGGCGGTGAGGCGTGAGGAGGCGGATGAATTTTATAATTCAGTTCTGCCTGCCGGGGTTAGTGCGGAGGAGCGGAACGTAGCGCGTCAGGCGTTTGCGGGTCTGCTCTGGTCGAAGCAGTTTTATCATTTCGTGGTGAAAGACTGGCTTTCGGGCGATCCCGACCAGCCCGCGCCTCCGGCCGGGCGGCAGCAGGGACGCAACAGCGACTGGCCCCATCTTTTTACCCGCGACATTATTTCCATGCCGGACAAATGGGAGTATCCCTGGTTTGCGGCCTGGGATCTGGCGTTTCACATGATTCCGTTTGCGCAGATCGATCCCTATTTTGCCAAGGAGCAGTTGAATCTTTTCCTGCGGGAGTGGTACATGCACCCCAATGGGCAGATCCCGGCCTACGAATGGAATTTTTCTGATGTGAATCCGCCGGTGCATGCGTGGGCGTGCTGGCGGGTATATAAAATGACTGGGGCCCGCGGGAGTCGCGACCGGATTTTCCTCGCCCGGGTGTTTCAAAAATTGCTGGTGAACTTCACTTGGTGGGTGAATCGCAAGGACCCCAGCGGACGGCATTTGTTTTCGGGCGGATTTCTTGGTCTTGATAACATCGGCGTCTTTGACCGTTCAAAGCCGTTGCCGACCGGCGGCCAGTTGGAACAGGCGGATGGCACGGCTTGGATGGCATTTTATTGCAGCACGATGTTGGCGATCGCCTTGGAACTGGCGGAGGGAGACCCGGCTTACGAGGATATCGCCTCCAAATTTTTTGAGCACTTTGTCGCGATCGCCGATGCGATGAACAATCTCGGCGGCACGGGGCTCTGGCACGAGGAAGATGGCTTTTATTACGACCAGCTGATGCTCGACGGAAAACCCTTTCCACTGCGGCTGCGTTCCCTGGTCGGGATTATTCCGCTGTTCGCGGTGGAATTTATCGAGGAGGCACGGCTCGACCATTTGCCCGGCTTTGCCAAGCGCACGCGATGGTTCCTCCAAAACCGGAAGGACCTTGCCTCGCAGATTTCCTACATGGCGGAAGGTAAATCAGAAACGGGCCGGCGGCTGCTCGCGATTCCCTCGCGGCAGCGCTTGGAGCGGGTGCTGCGCTACGTGTTTGATGAACGGGAATTTCTTTCGCCGTATGGAGTGCGCTCCCTGTCACGGATCTACGAGGAACATCCCTTTGTGTTGAATGCGGGTGGTCAGGAATACCGGGTGAATTATGTGCCGGGCGAGTCGGACTCTGGCCTGTTCGGGGGCAATTCGAACTGGCGAGGGCCCATTTGGTTTCCGACCAATTTTCTGCTGATCGAAGCGCTCGAGCGCTACCACCACTTTTATGGCGATAGTTTCACAATCGAATTTCCGACGGGCAGCGGCAGGAAGGTCACGTTGAAGGTGGCGGCCGAGGAGTTGTCCCGGCGGCTTGTGAAATTGTTTCTTCCGGCGGCCGACGGACAACGGGCATGTCACGGAGAACAGCCGGATAAAATGCCCGAGGAGCATCGCACCGATATGGTACTTTTCCACGAATATTTTCATGCGGAAACCGGTCAGGGTTTGGGTGCAAGTCACCAGACGGGATGGACCGCGCTGGTGGCACGCCTCATTGAGGATTTGGCCAAAAAATCCCCAAATGTTGACCAAAAATAATTGGGCAAAACGGCGCGTAAAAACCGCCCATTTTACAAGCGGTAAAGCCTCTTTAGTAAAACCCGGGACAAGCCGGCTCATGTAAATAATTTGCGATAAAAAACTGCTTGTCGGTCGGCTCTATCTCGATTTTTTGGGAGTCAAGTTATCAAAAGTATGAAAAAACAACTCACCAGTTTACTCCTGATAATCACTGCCCTTTGTGCTTTTACCAATAAGGCGGGGGCGTCGGATCGCTGGGAGACACTCAGGGCCATCAATTGGGTGGAGAATCCCACCAATCAAACCAAGGTGGGTCGTTTTGGAGAGTTGGGGCCGTACCAGTTCCGTCCTGCTACTTGGCGGATGCACACGAACAAACCCTTTCGGCAAGCCATCCTCCGTGAGGAAGCCGACGAAGTGGCGGTAAAGCATTACGAATGGATTAAACGCAGTTTTGAGCAGGCCGGAGTCGAGGCCAATGCCTTCAATATTGCACTTGCCTGGAACTCCGGGGTGGAAGCGGTGCTTTCTGGCCGTTCGCCCAGTGTGAGTTACGAATATGCGTCACGCGTTTCCAACTTGGTGGAATCCTTCAAGGAAAACCGGGGCACGGTGGCTGAACAAAAGACCCTATCCGTGGAGATTAAAGCGGAGCAAAACTCACCTTTCGGAAACGGTGAGGAACTGCGGTTCCGAGTGTTGCAGGATGCCCCCCATTTCGTGATTGCCGCCGGGTAAGGCGGAGCGTGGGGCGCACTACTCCAAGAAGGAGGTTTGTTTCGGCTGCTGGCTGAAGTGGCGGGCAGCCTCTTCCTCCGGCGATGCATTTAAGTGGCGGGGTGGCCGGCTGACGCGTGAAGCCAGCGCAACTTCCCGGTCCAGTACAATGCGGTCGCAGATTTTTTCGAGGTGCAGCTGCAGCCAGTTGGTGGTCGCGCTGGTTTCGGTGTAATCCGCCGGTCCGTAATGGTCGATGCGCCCGTTCTGCCGCAGCCGGTCATTCTGTTCGAACTCGCCCCGAACGGCCGGATTGTAGACGGCGTAGGTTTTGCCGCCTCCCTTCTTCACCACGGAAAAACTGGGCACGTCGCTCGGGCCATCGGCGATATAAATCATGTTCTGCAGCGGAATGCGGCGGTCCTCGTCAGTGACTTTGGCGTTCACATCGATGGCGGGATTGCGATTGGTGCCTTTGTTGATTTCAAAAATCGCGCGCGTCTTGGTGGTGTTGTCAATCATGACACCGATCTGGGAAATTTCCGAGGCGGCCTCGATCATTAGTTCCTTCTGCTGGAGGAATCCAGGTTGGAGAGGGCTTTCAATGAATTCGCACGCCCAGATCCCGTCGATATACGGCGCGAGTGCGCTACCCCGGATCATTTCCGCGAGACCGGTGCTCACCACATAATGTTCGAGTACAATTTCGTGCTTGGAGTATTCCGGTTTGTTTTTCACCCAGGCGCGCGAGGCTTCAAAAAAGCCCGGCAATCCCGGGTAGAATTTGATCTCCGCGCCGCATTCGCGCAGCACCTTGTTGCTCAGGCCGGCCATGCGGCCCGCCCGTACATAGGTCAGCAGATGGTTCAGGTAACTGATCTCCGGGGAAATGTTATAACCGCGCTTGCGGTAGTTTTCGGCCAGGCCGTTGGTCTCCGTCCAGAAAGTTCGCTCATCCACGCCGAAACGGCGGAAAAGTGGCGCCTGCATGTATTCCGGGATCAAAGTCTTGTCAAAATCCCAGACGCAGGCGATGATGTTTTGAGTGAAGAGCATTGAAGCCATTGCGGATGTTTTCTACTAAACGGCGGAATCCCGCTGTTGTCGGTCATTTATAAAGCCGTGGCTCACGGCTGAAGCAATTCGCAATTTCCCTCCTCACTTTCTGCATGGACACACTTCCGGACATTTATTCGTTTCAGCGACGCCTTGACGAACTCACTGCCCAAATGGCGGAGCCGTCTTTCTATGCGAATGCGCGCAAAGCGACGGAAATCTCGCGCGAACAGCAGGGGTTGCGGCAGATGGTGGAGGATCATCAGGCTTACGAGCGGATCGTGCTGGAGATGGCGGAACATGCGGCGCTGGTCAAAGACCCGGCGGCCGATGCCGAATTGAAATTGCTCGCCCAAGCCGAGCTGCCGGACCTGCACCAGCGGTGCGAATTGCTGAAGGAAAAGGTGCTGCGCACCATGATTCCCCCGGAGCCGTCGGATTCCCGCAACACCGTGTTTGAGATTCGCGCCGGCACCGGTGGGGATGAGGCCGGACTCTTCGCAGCCGAACTTTACCGCATGTACGTGCGCTACGCCGAGGGACGGGGCTGGAAGATTCAGCCGATGAGTTCGAGCGTTTCAGATCGCGGGGGATTCAAGGAGGTGATCTTCCTCATCACCGGACAGCAGGTGTACAAGCAATTGAAATATGAAAGTGGAGTGCACCGGGTGCAGCGCATTCCGGTGACTGAAGCCAATGGCCGGGTACACACCTCCACGGTGACCGTGGCAGTGCTGCCAGAAGCCGAGGAAGTGGATGTGGAAATCGATCCGGAGGATCTGGAGATCACGGTGCAGCGTGCGAGCGGCCCGGGCGGGCAGGGTGTGAACACGACCGATTCAGCCGTGCGGATTGTGCACAAGCCCAGCGGTCTCACCGTCTATTGCGCGGACGACCGGTCTCAGATCAAGAACAAGGCTCGCGCGATGGCGGTCTTGCGTTCGCGTTTGCTCAAGTTGAAGGAAGACGAGGAGCACGCGAAGTATGCCGCGCAGCGCCGCGATCAGATTGGCACCGGCGGTCGGAGCGAACGAATCCGGACCTATAGTTTTCCGCAGAATCGAATGACCGATCACCGGATCGGCCTGACTCTCTACAGCCTCCCCGCCGTGCTGGAGGGGAACATCGACGTGATTATCGAAGCTCTTCAACGCGCCGCGTTTGAAGAGAAACTGGCGGAACTCACGGGAGGGCCTTTGCCGGTGCGGGCGCGTGGTGACGCAGACGAAGACTGACATGCTGACCGTACTTGAAATCATCAAACGCACCACCGACTTTCTCGAAAAAAAGGGCGTGGAGTCACCCCGCCTCAATGCTGAGCTGCTGATCGGGCATGCGCTGGGGTTGAAGCGGATGCCGCTCTATCTTCAGTTTGAACGTCCGTTGACCGAACCGGAGTTGGAGAAAATCCGGCCCCTGGTGAAACGACGGGGGAATCGCGAACCCCTTCAATATATTATCGGGGAATCCGAATTCAGCGGATTAAAACTCAAGGTGGACCGGCGCGCATTGATTCCGCGGCCCGAGACGGAGTATTTGATCGAGCTTCTCGCCCGGTATCTGCCGGTTCCCCCCGCCAGCGTCCTCGACTTGGGGACGGGCAGCGGGGCCATCGCCCTGGCCCTGGCTAAAGCTTATCCAGCAGCCGTGATCACCGCGGTAGACATGAGCGCTGATGCGTTGGCATTGGCGGGGGAAAACGCGATCGCTTGCGGCAGCAGTGAGCGGGTTCGTTTGGTGCAATCGGACTGGTTTTCCGGCCTTACGGCGGGCGAGCAATTTCAACTGATCGTCGCCAATCCGCCGTACCTTTCCGACGAGGAGACGAATGCCGCCCCGCCGGAGGTGAAGGATTTCGAGCCGGCAATGGCGCTTTCCGCCGGGATAAATGGCGCGGCGGACTTGGAGGAAATCATCTCGCAGGCGCGGCACCATTTGATCCCGGGTGGGTTCCTGGCCTGCGAAACGGGAATTTCCCAGCATCGATTGCTGTCCGAGCTCGCAACGCGAACCGGTTATGCGCGGACGGAATCCCTCCACGACTTAACCGGCCGCGACCGGTTCTTGTTAGCCTTTGTGTAGTGCCGTGGAGTTGGACAGGGCTTCGGTGCTGTCCGCCCAGTATGCCGGGTTCGGATTCAGCCGCAAAGCGTCCTGGAGGATACGCAAGGTTTCGCGCAGGTGAACATCCAGTTTGCTTTGCGCGTCAGCCTCGGCGGCATCGGTGTCTCCCTCGTCGACCTTGGTTGCCACCACCGGTTTCGGAACGCTGGCCTCCGTTTTCAGCACTGAATCGAGTTTGATCTCATGCACGACATAGTTGGCCTTGGCGAGGAGGTCCCGTTCTGTGTCCATTTTTTTCTTAAATTCCTCGTCGGTTTGTTTGAGTGTCTGGCGTTGCTGCAGATTAAGCGAAATGGTTTTCTGCTCCTGTCGGTCCTTGAACCAGTCGATGTTTTTTTTCAGATAGGCAAACTCTTCGAGCGAATCTTGGCGCTCGTGACTTGCCAGGAGCAACGGTTTGACGAAGGTAGGGACGAGGGTCCGGCCTTTAAACGAGGCTGATTTGATTTCGTCCCAGGTGAGCGCATGCGGCAGGCTGGCTTCGCCGATGGGCAGGTAATCGTCGATCGATGGCAGGGTAACGTCGGGGATCACTCCTTTCATCTGGGTGGAGGATCCGTTGGGTAGATAAAATTTTTGCACCGTGAGTTTCGCGGCACCGGTGTTACTGATGTCCTGGCTCAGGCGTGGCATGAAACGTTTCATTTCCAGCACCTGTTGGACTGTGCCCTTGCCGTGGGTGGAACTGTCGCCGATGATCAGGGCGCGGCCGTAGTTTTGCAGTGCGCCGGCAAAAATTTCCGAGGCGGAGGCGCTGAAGCGGGAGGTCAACACGGCCAAGGGTCCGTCGTAGGTGATCGAGGTGTTGGTATCGCTGTCCACCGTGATCTGACCGAGTGAATCCTTGACCTGAACGACCGGGCCTTGGGCGACAAAAAGGCCGGTGAGATCGACGGCTTCGGAGAGCAGTCCGCCTCCGTTGCGGCGCAGGTCAATGACCAGTCCATTGATGCCCTGTAGTTTCAGTTTGCCGATAAGTTCCGCCACGTCCCTGGTCGCGGTGCTCTTGGTTTCCGAATCCGTCGAGTCATCCGAAGGTCCGTAAAAGGAATTAAGCACGATCACACCCACCGGAACGGTTTGGTTGTTTTCGCCGGGCAGTTCGTAAACTGAAGCGGAGGCACGGGAGGAGTTGAGCTTGATGAGATCGCGGACGATAACGACCTCCTTTGTTTTGGTCGCATCCACTGCGTCGTGCGGGAGGATGGTGAGGGTGACCTTGGAATTTTTTTCTCCGCGGATCATATCGACGATGCGGCGCAACTTCATCCCGACCACTTCGATGGTTTCACCGTCCTGTTGTTTGACAGCGAGAATCTTGTCGTTGACCCGAATCTGGCCGCTGGTGAAGGCGGGGCCGCCTGGTACAACCTCGCGGATCACGCAGTTCCCGTCGTCCTCGATGCTGAGCACCGCCCCGATGCCGATGAGGGAGAGTTTTATTTGGATGCTGAAATCCTGCAGGGAATCGGCCGAAAAGTAGTCGGAGTGGGGGTCGTACATCCGGGTCAGGGTGGTCAGATACATCTCCTGAATATCCGAGGGCTCGATGTCATTGAGATTTTTGAGCAGGCGTTCCGAACGTTTGCGCACCGTGGTTTTTGCGACGTCCAGGGTCTTTTTCCCCAACAGATCCTGCAGGATTTCATATTTTATCCGGCGGCGCCACAGGTCGTCGGCCTCGGCGATATTGGCGGGGAACGGACTCTTGCTGCGATCGGGAGCGTAGAATTCCTGGATGTTGAAATCAAATTCCTGCTTCAGCTGTTCCAACATCCACGAAGTGCGGGCTCTGACCCGTTGTTCATAAACCCGGTAAATATCGAACGCGACGTCGATATTGCCCAAGTAGGCGAGATCGGTTTCAATGCGTGTACCATATTGCCGGAGAAAGGTCTTTTCATCTTCACCCGTGA
>JANYDX010000448.1 GCA_025363395.1 Verrucomicrobiota bacterium | reverse complement strand
CCGAGGCGACCTGCTTGATCGCGGAGTTCTTCGAATCTCCATTGGGCATCGGCGTGAAACGCGCGGGATCCTCGCCGCCCTCGCCCGTGTTGGACTTGCCGCCAATGCGGTTCATCGCGATGGCGAGGGTTTCGTGGGCCTCGCTGGAAATGGAGCCATACGACATCGCTCCGGTCTTGAAGCGCTTGACGATATTCTCGACGGACTCGACTTCGGACAGCGGAATGGCGGTCGTGGGTTTGAAGTCCAGCATGCTGCGCAGCGTGCAAAGATTCTTGCCCTGCTCATTAACGATCTTGGCGTAGTCCTTGAACGCCGGATAGCTGCCTAGGCGCGTCGCCTTTTGCAGGCGGTGAATCGCTTCAGGTGTAAAGAGATGGTTTTCGCCATCAGCGCGCCATTGGTAGATGCCGCCCACCGGCAATACGTGGTCGTTGACGGCGCGATCCGGATAGGCGGCGTGGTGGCGCAGGAGAACTTCCTGCGCGATGACGTCGAGGCCAATGCCACCGACGCGCGAAGCGGTCCAGGTAAAGTAATGATCGATTACGTCCTGGCGAATGCCCAGGGCTTCAAAGACCTGGGCGCCGCGGTAACTCTGAATCGCGGAGATGCCCATCTTCGACATAACCTTGATCACGCCCTTGGAGGCGGCCTTCACGAAGTTTTTGCAGGCGGTCTTGTGGTCAATGTTTACCAGCGCGCCTTCGCGGATCATATCGTCGATCGATTCGAACGCGACGTAGGGATTCACGACGCTGATGCCGTAGCCGACGAGCAGCGAGAAGTGGTGCACTTCGCGGGCTTCGCCGGTTTCAAGAATGAGGCTGGCGCGCGTGCGCAGACCTTCCCGGATAAGATAGTGGTGCAGGCCGGCCACGGCGAGCAGAGCGGGAATCGGCGCGAAATCACGGCTGACGCCGCGGTCGCTGAGGATGATGACACTGACCTCGTCCTCCTCGATGAGTCGGCGGGCCATGGCGCAAAGCTCTTCCATCGACTTCACGAGACCCTTCTCGCCGCGGGCGACGCGGAAGAGAATGGACAGCGTGCCCACCTTGAGCCCGGGCAGATCCATGCGGCGGATCTTGGCCAGTTCCTCGTTGGTGATGACTGGCCACTTCAACTCCACGCGACGGCAGGCAGTCGGGCCGGGATGGAGCAGGTTGCCCTCGGAGCCGAGACGGGTCTCGGCGGAGGTGATGATTTCCTCGCGGATACAATCGATCGGCGGATTCGTGACCTGCGCGAAGAGCTGTTGGAAATAATCGTAGAGCAGACGCGGCTTGTTGGAGAGCACGGCAAGCGCGGTGTCATTGCCCATCGAGCCGATTGCTTCGACGCCGTCGCGAGCCATCGGCGCAATCAGGATGCGTTCGTCCTCGTTCGTGTAACCAAAGGCGATCTGGCGCTGCAGGAGTGTCTCGTGGTCGGGCAACGGAACTTCCGGAGCGGCGGGCAAATCTTCCAAATGGACCAGATGCTCGTCGAGCCACTGGCGGTAGGGACGTTCGTTGATCAACTGCTGCTTGATCTCTTCGTCTTCAATGATGCGGCCCTGCTCGGTATCGACCAGGAACATGCGGCCGGGTTGAAGGCGTCCGTTGGTGACGACATTTTCCGCCGGAATATTAAGCACGCCGCTCTCGGACGCCATGACGACCATGCCGTCCTTGGTCACACAATAGCGACCGGGACGCAGACCGTTGCGGTCGAGCACTGCGCCGATTTGCGTGCCATCAGTGAAGGCGATGGCGGCGGGACCGTCCCATGGCTCCATGAGACACGCGTGGAACTCATAAAAGGCGCGACGCGCGGGGTCCATGTTCTCGTCGTTGGACCAAGGCTCAGGCACCATCATCATCATCGCGTGCGCCAGCGGACGGCCAGCGAGCACAAGGAGTTCGAGGGTGTTGTCGAACATCGCCGAATCGCTGCCATTCGGGTTGATGATCGGCAGAATTTTCTTCATGTCCTCGCCAAAAGCCTCGGACTCGAAAAGCGCTTCGCGGGCGTGCATCCAGTTGATATTACCGCGGAGCGTGTTGATTTCGCCGTTGTGCGCGACGTAGCGGTACGGATGCGCGCGATCCCAGCTGGGGAAAGTATTCGTGCTGAAACGCGAGTGCACGAGCGCGATCGCCGTCTCCATGGCGGGATTCGACAGATCGGTGAAATATTTCTCGAGCTGGTCGGTTAGCAGCATGCCTTTGTAGACAATCGTCTTGCAGGACAGACTGGCGACGTACCAGGACTCGGCCCCGCTCATCGTGGAAGTGCGGATCTCGGAGTAGGCGCGCTTGCGGATCAGGTAGAGCTTGCGCTCGAAGGCCTGGGCGTCGGTCAACGCGGGATGGCGGCCGATGAAGGCCTGGCGCATGAACGGTTCGCAGGCCTTGGCGGATTCACCGAGGGAGGAATTGTTTACCGGCACGGTGCGCCAGCCAAGGAAGGTCTGACCCTCGGACTGGACGATCTGCTCGAAAGTTTGCTCCAGCTTGCGACGGACCGTCTGGTTGCGCGGCATGAAGAGAATGCCGGAGCCGTACTCGCCGGCACCCGGGAGAGCGATGCGGGCCTTTTTGGCGGCTTCCTTGAAGAACACGTGGGGCATCTGCAGCAAAATCCCCGCGCCGTCGCCGGTGTTGACTTCGGCTCCGGCAGCACCGCGATGGTCGAGATTGCGGAGGACTTGCAGGCCCTGCTGTAAAATCAGGTGCGACTTGCGTCCCTTCATGTCGACGACGAAGCCAACGCCGCAAGCGTCGTGCTCAAAGGCTGGATCGTAGAGACCCTGCTTGCCGGGCCGGCCAAAGTTGTTGGACGGAACTGCACTGGACGAATCATTCTTCTGATTTGACATGGAATGGGAGGACAACCGGGGAACTTGTGACATCGAAAAGTCGGG
>JANYDX010000408.1 GCA_025363395.1 Verrucomicrobiota bacterium | reverse complement strand
GCCGAGAAGGGCAAGCAGGTTTACATGGGACTTTGTTTCGCCTGCCACCAACCGGACGGCAAGGGCCTGACCGGCGCATTCCCACCGCTTGCTGCCTCGGACTACATGCTCGCTGATCGCGAACGCGCGATCCGGGTTGTGCTAAAAGGCCTCACGGGCCCGGTGACGGTCAACGGCAAAACCCTCAACAGCGCCATGCCGCCACAGGAAGCGGTTCTTACCGATGGCCAGATTGCGGACGTGCTGACTTATGTTTTCAACACCTGGGGGAACCAAGGCGAGGCCTTCACCCGCGACCAGGTAAAAGCCATTCGTAGTCAAAACCATTGAGTGGTGTCAGACAAGTTCGCCTCATTTGTAGGAGACAGGTTTCAGGCGATCCGTGGTACGATGCACGGAAGTCCTGAATCGCCTGTAAACCGGCTCCTGCAAATAAAATTTCAAACGCAAATAGCGACCGCCACTTCAGTTTCCACTGCGTGAGGATGAATCCGCTTCAGCAAAAGTTTCACTCCACCTCCACCGCGCTCGCGCTCGTGGGATTAATGTTGGCAGGACCGATTTTCGTGAAAGCTGAGGCCGCGATGGTTGTCATGCCCGCGGGCACTTATGTTCCGCTGCTGCGCGCCACCAAAGAAGCTGCGAGAATTACCGTCGCGCCTTTTCTCCTCGACGAATGTCCCGTCACCAACGCGGACTTTCTTGTGTTCGTCACCGTCAGTCCAAAGTGGCGTCGCTCGGAGGTCAGCGGCCTTTTCGCGGATTCATCGTACCTTGAGCACTGGTCGAGTGATCTCGAGCCGGGGCCGCACGCGCCACCTGCCGCACCCGTCGTGCAAGTCTCGTGGTTTGCGGCCCGCGCTTACGCCCGCTGGGCGGGTAAACGTTTGCCGACCACCGCCGAGTGGGAATTCGCGGCCAGCGCCGGTTACACGCGGCCCGATGGCAAAAACGACGACGCGTTAAAGAAGGACCTTTACGGCTGGCTGGCCCGCCCGGTCCCCGCGGTCCTGCCGGACGTCGCCACGGCCGCGCCGAATTTTTTCGGCGTGCGCGGCCTGCAGGGGCTGGTCTGGGAATGGGTGGACGACTTCAATACGTCGATGGTCACGGGCGAATCCCGCGCCGATACCGGCCTGGATCGCGACCTCTTTTGCGGCGCCGGATCCGTGGGCGCGAAGGATACCACTGATTACGCCGCATTCATGCGCCTGGCTCTCCGTTCTTCGCTAAAAGCCAACAACACGACAACCTCACTCGGGTTCCGCTGCGCCCGGGATATTTCACTCACGCCAGTCAAACCGTAGCCGCAGCATGACGCCCCGCTGGCGATCAGATCGCAGCGGATAGCCGCTCCCTCAATTACAAATATGAAAAACATCCTCCTGCTGTTGTTCCTCTCAGCTCCGCTGGTCGGGGGTGCCCCACTCCCCGCTGATGACCATACAGGCAAGCCGGCCTGCTGCGGGTTGTCCGCAGCCGCTGTCCCGTTCACCAAAAAGTCGCTTTATCAGTCCGAGGCCGGGTTCACCACCGATGCCGGGGCGAGTTTTTCACTCGGAGAATTGCGTGGTCACCCCGTTGTGCTCGCAATGTTTTTTACTTCATGCGGCTATGCCTGCCCTTTGATCGTTTCCGATATGCAGGCTATCCGCGCCCAATTGCCCGCAGAAGTCCGCGACCGCACGAGGTTCGTGCTCGTTTCCTTCGATACGATTCGCGATACGCCCGACGCACTCGCGAAATACCGCGCCATGCGCAGCTTTGAGGCTCCTTGGGTGTTGCTGCACGGCAACGCCAACTCCGTCCGCGAACTGGCCGCGCTCTTGGGCGTGAAATATCAGCAGGAGGCCGATGGCGCGTTCTCCCATTCCAACCTCATCACGCTCCTCAATCCCGAAGGCGAAGTCATCCATCAGCGCGCCGGACTCCAAGGCGGGATCGGGGAAACCGTGGCGACTCTTACTACATCCTGTGAGGGTAAGTAATGCGGGTGCGTCGCCTGCCGCACGATGGTTTTAATGCATAGTTTCCGTGACCATTCAAACGGACCGCATTCTTTGAACCGGGGCTCAGGGCGCGAATGCCCGGTGGATGCGGATTTCATCCTCCCGGCCGCCCGAATCAAGATTCGAGCGGAGGCCGCACAGCGGGCCACTGCGATAACCGCAGACTCCGCACAGAGAGTCCATTTCATCGTGGGCAATCCGGTTGAACCGGTGCAATATTTCCACCCGGGCCGCGCCAAAATCAGTGGGCAGAATTTCCCGCAGGGCCTTCGCACCCGTGAGGTAATAGATTAACAGCAGGCGCAAGCCGCAGCTGCAGCCGGTGCGCCTCGGGCCAAATGGAGCCAGACTCGCCCGCCGCCGATCCGTTGAAAGGGTAGCCGGGATTTCGCCCTCCAGCCGGTTGAGGGTTTCGTCCAGCATGAATACCAGCATTTCCGGAATGACCAAGCCCACGGGCGTTCGTCTTGCGGACTAATTTTCCCGCAGCAAGGCAGCCCACTGCACTTTGAGAGCAGACCGCAGGGCATCGAGGCGGGGTACCGTCACGTCGTCCATTACTCATGGTGCCATGTGCGGACAAAATCGGCGCGGCGCGACTTGGCGAATGAGGCGCAGATCTTGTGACCAGCACAAAAAATGCGCGCTAACAGCCAATTGGTGCAGAGCCGGGTTTCCGCTCATCGGGTAGGGTGGAGATGATAAACCCACTCATGAAATCCCCCCGCAAGCCGCCTATCCTGTCATTCGTGACGACCGATCAGGAGATCCAGAAATGTGCCTACTTCCTCCGGCAGGAAGAAGGCAGGCCGGCCGGCCGCGATGTCGACCGCTCTCTCAGCGCCAAGGAACTGGTCAGGCGTTATGTGTCAGACTCACGGATCTGCCCCGGGCCCTGTCGCCGGCTCGCCGCCTGAGCGCCGGACATTTCACGCCATGTCCGTCATTCCGCTTACCATTTTTTTCAGCCTGCTGCTCACCGGCTTTTTTATCGCCCTGTTCGCGCACGCCCAGCGCCGCCGACGTTTCACCAGCTCCGAAAGCGATTCACTTCTCCCCCTGGCGGAGGAGCAACCGCGGATTGTCGCCCCGCCGGAGGTGTGCGATCACGACCACGAGCCCCACCATCACGATCATCACGACCACGATGACTACAGTCATGTCCACCAAGGGCACGGATCCGCGGATACTTGCGGCTGCCGGAGCGGCAAACGCCTACCTTGCCCAGGTTGTCTGAAGCGACCCGCCCAACCCGCATCAACTTTACCCTGAGTCTCACATTATCCCATGCCCATCGGTCAAAAAATCACCATTGAGTTCAACGACAAAGTCGTCCGGCAATTCATGCTTGCATCCCTCATCTGGGGCATCGTCGGCATGCTCGTCGGTGTCCTCATCGCGACCCAACTGAATTACTGGCAGGCCAACTTCGGCCAGGCCTGGCTGACCTTCGGCCGACTGCGCCCGTTGCACACCAACGCCGTGATCTTCGCCTTTGTCGGCAACATGATGTTTGCCGGCATTTACTATTCCACTCAGCGGCTGGTGAAGGCCCGGCTCGCGAGTGATTTCTTGTCGTCGCTGCACTTCTGGGGCTGGCAGCTGATCATCGCGGCGGCCGCGATCACGCTTCCTCTCGGACTGACCCGCGGCAAGGAGTACGCGGAACTGATCTGGCCTATAAACATCGCG
>JANYDX010000406.1 GCA_025363395.1 Verrucomicrobiota bacterium | reverse complement strand
GTGGACCGCGGTGGAGGGGGTGCTGTCGCAATTGGTCGACGGGAAAGTGGTGCCCGTTGATCTTGGACCGGCCCACGAGAGCGGATTCGTGAAAGGCATCGGTGCGGCGGCCGATGGCGGGGTGTGGGTGGTACGGGATGGATGGATCTGCAAATGGGACGGCCGGCGGTGGGGCGAGGACCGGCGTCGCTGTCCCCGTGGCGTGAATTCCGTCTCGATGCTGGCGGAAATGCCGGGGGGCTGTCTCGCTCTGGGCAGCATCGAGGAGGGGATCCACCTGCTTTTTCCGGACGGTCGTCAGTTTCATTTCAATCACAGCAACGGCCTGTCGCAAAACTGGGCGCGTTGCCTTTATCCTGATCGCGAGGGCAATCTTTGGGTGGGAGTGGGCACCGGAGGACTGGCGGTCCTGCGCTCGACGCCATTTTCCGTGCTCACCCCTCCGGATGGCTGGCAGGGGCAGACGGTTTTGAGTGTTGCCACCGGCGTGGATGAATCGCTCTGGATCGGTACGGAGGGAGCGGGATTGTACCGGTATGAGCGGGAGCACTGGACGCATTTCGGCTTGGAGCAGGGATTGAGAAACCTCTTTATTTGGGGTCTCGCCCAGGGCCGGTATGGCCAGATGCTCGTGGGGGATTGGGCCGGAAATATTTACCGACCCGAAGGAGATCAGCTCGTGCAGGCGGCGCAATTGGAAGTGCAGGGATCGCCGGTTCTGGCACTCCACTATGTGCCGGATGACGACACGCTTTGGATCGGCACAGGCAAAGGGCTCTTGCGATCCAAGGATGGCGAATCGGGGTGGAGCATGCGCAGTCCGGAGGGTACGGGCGCGTATGTTTGCGCCATTGCGCGCGATAACCGCGGGGTGCTTTGGTTTGGCTCGTCCGATGGTGGGCTGGGGCGCTTGGAGGACGGGAAGATCACGCGTTTTAACCAGGGCGATGGATTGTCCAGCAACTCGGTGCAATGCCTGCTTTCCCGTGGCGACACGTTGTGGATTGGCACCCGTGATGGAGGTCTGAACCGTTTCAAAAATGGCCGCTTCTCCTCTGTGGGCGCGAAGCAGGGTTTGGTGACTGACGCCATCTGCCACCTCATTGCCGACAAATTTGGTTTTTTCTGGATCAGCACGCATCATGGAATTCTGCGCGTCTCGAGTGAGGAGCTTGATCGTTGCGCGGATGGGAAAATTTCGGCGGTGTCCTGTCAGGTCTATGATCGTGACGACGGGTTGCCCACGATTGAATTTTCCGGCGGGCTGCAAGCGGCGGGTTGCGAGACGGCCGGCGAGCGGTTGTGGTTTGCAAGCAACCGGGGTTTGGTGGGCGTTGATCCCGCCCGCGTCCAGCTCAACCCGCACGCACCGCCCGTGATCATTGAGTCCTTTCGGGTCGACGGTCGCGCGGTTAACCCGAGTGAGGCGGCCCTCCTGCTACAGCCGGATCATCAGCGGCTGGAGTTTCGGTACACCGGACTCAGCCTGGCTGCGTCCAATCGCGTTCAATTTAAATACCGCATGGTCGGCCTGGACAAAAACTGGATCGACGCAGGCCGGAGCCGCACCGCGTTTTACACCCATCTGCCGGCCGGCAGCTATCGTTTTCAGGTCATTGCGTGCAACAACGATGGCGTTTGGAATGAAGCGGGTTCGTCGCTCGGCTTCATCGTGCCGCCCTTTTACTGGCAGACCTGGTGGTTTCGCGGCTTGGCCGGATTGGTGGTCCTCACGAGTGTGGGATGGATTGTGCGGCATGAGACCCGCCGGCGGATGCAACGGCGCGTTGAGGAGTTGGAGCGCGAGCGGGGCATCGAACGCGAACGGACGCGGATCGCGCAGGACATCCACGATGACATCGGGTCGCGGTTGACCCGGATCACGATGCTCTGTCAATCCGTGCGCTCTGATGTCCATCAAACTCCCGGCGTGGCGGGAACGGTTGAGCGAATTCACGATACGGCCATTGAGGTCACCTGCGCGCTGGATGAGATTGTCTGGGCGGTGAATCCGCAGGACGACACGCTCGACAGTCTCGCGTGCTACATGGCCAGGATTGCGCAGGACGTGCTTTCCGTGGCCAATGTGGGTTGCCGGCTCGACCTGCCTTTGGACCTGCCCCCCACGCCCCTCGGGACACAGATCCGGCATAATCTCCTGCTCGCACTGAAAGAAGCGCTCAATAATGTAATCAAGCATTCCGGGGCTACGGAAGTGCAGGTGTCGCTTGCTTTGAAGGAGGATGCCTTTGAGATTGCAGTGAAAGACAATGGCCGCGGTTTCAATCCGCTCGCCGATGACGCATCGCAGAACGGCCGGGTTTCCCACGGAAACGGTCTGGGTAATCTCCAGCAGCGGCTGCAAAAAATCGGTGGGCGCTGCGAAATCGCCACCGAAGTGGGAAAAGGTTCGTGTATCACTTTTATCGTGGCGCTGCCACGCCCGGCGCCATCGCGGCGCAGCCCGCGCTTCTGGCACTTCAACTCCCGTCGCCTGCCCAACTCCTGAAAGGCTTCCCTCCATGAACGACTACCCTGTGAAGAAAAAAGAAGTTCCCCCCACGCCCGGCGCATCTCCCGTGATTCAGGTGGTGATCGTGGAAGACGATGCCTCGGTGCGCCAGATTCTCTGTGAGTGGATCCGTCAGGAGGAGGGCTTTGGCTGCTCCGAGGATTTTGGCGATGGCGAGAGCGCGCTGGCGGCCCTAACCGGAAAGGCGCCCGATGTGATGTTGGTTGATATCAATCTTCCTGGGATCAGTGGCATCGAATGTGTGCGGCGGCTCAAGCCGCAGTTTCCCGGCACGCAGTTTGTCATGCTCACCGTGTACGAGGATGCGCGACATATTTTCGATGCGCTCACGGCGGGCGCGACAGGTTATATGCTCAAACGGACGTCCCGGGATGCTCTCCTCACTGCCTTGCGCGAGGTGCACGCCGGAGGGTCGCCGATGAGCGGCAACATTGCCCGGAAAGTGGTCCAGTCGTTGCAGCATTCCCGCCCGACTGGGGGCGATTCAAGCGAGCTCTCTCCCCGTGAAGATGAGGTGCTCCGGCTCCTTGCCCGAGGTTATTTATACAAGGAGATTGCGGAAAAAATCGGGATCAGCTTTCCCACGGTCAAAACGTACATCCGTCGCATTTGCGAAAAGCTGCATGTGCATTCGCGTGCACAAGCAGTTGCGCTTTACACTCGGGTGCCTTTGCGCGACGACGATTGAGCGGCGGATGAGGGAAAGGTGGGACTGTGCCGGCCTCCGCTGACTTTGCCGTACCGCGCGGTCCCTGTCATCTCTTTGGACGACATGCATTCTGTGCGGGGTTCTGCTATATTCCGAAACTCCCGCCCCGCCTGAGCTTCTACCCCCTGCTCAGACCCGTCCGCTTGGATCTCCATCCATGCTGGCTGCATTCCCCGCTTTGCTTTGTTCACCCCCTACCCAACCCAAGTAATATGAAAAAATTCGTTCTATCCGCCATTGCCGCGGTAGCCATGGCCCACGCTGCCTCCGGCGCTGTCGGCTTCACTGTCTCTGGCAAAAACCTCAAGGATGCCAACGGCAACAACTTCATTCCTGTCGGGATCAGCAACCCCCATATCTGGTACGATACCGATGCTTACAACGCGATTCCCGACCTCGCGAACAGCAAACGAGCGAATTGCGTTCGCATTGTCTGGCAGCGTTCGGGT
>JANYDX010000342.1 GCA_025363395.1 Verrucomicrobiota bacterium | reverse complement strand
GTGCGGCCCGCGAGGAGAAATTTTTGATCCTTGGTCTGGCGGTAGATTTCCAGCGGTGCCGCGCCGAAGACGCGGTCATCGACATGGTCGCGCGAAGAGATTTTTGTCGCACCTTCGCCGCTGAGGAGAATGTCGTACTTGGCGACCAGCTGGGCGAGGAGTGCCTGGTTGCCTGCGAGTTCGGCGTAGGTGAGAGAGCCATACCAGCCGCACACTTCCGGATAGATCACGAGTTTCCGTTTGGGATTGGTCTGCCACTGAAACGGACGGGCGACAAAGTTGGCCGCGACCCGCTGGCCCACTTCAGTGGGAGAAGTGCCCGCGGGCCACTGGGTGAACGCGACGGGATTCGGATGACTCTGGCAACCGGTGAGGACGAGGAGAGAGAGGAGCGGGAGCAGACCGAGGAATTTCATCAGGGGTTGGAAATTACAGGCGAAGAAAAATGCTACAAAGGCTCAAAGCAACCCGCCTAATTTCAAACAGTCAGACTGGAACAGGGGCTAAATTGAATCCATGCGGTGGCCAACGTTCCGAGCGCGCCAGAAGCTGACATTTGGTTGACGTGAGTTTCGAATCGCCTGCAAGCAGGCTCCTACAAAAACCCGCGGAAATAGAGTCGTGGCAGGTGATGAAATCCGCTGGGCCCGCTGCCGGCGGCTAAATTTGCCCCGAGGAAGTTTTATTTCGGGAGGCTCGACGGGGAGACGGTTTTGTCCGGCCCGGCCAGGCCGACGGGCAGATCGGCGCGGGTGATCACACGGGGATCGTGGTAGAATTCGCGGGCGAATTTGTTTTCAGCGGGATTCCATTTCACATCCCAACTAAAAACAAAACGAGTGCGGGGGAAGTGGGCGGCTACGCCGGCGGGCAAGCGGCGGAAATCGAAATCGCCGGGTGGATTGGAGGCGCCGTGGGGGCCGTATTCGGTGAAACCGAACGGTTTGTTGAGGGCCACCAGCTCGGGATAACCTTTGATGTGGTCGGGATCAATTTCGTCGGTGTACGCGTCCAGGCCGACGAGATCGGCGTAAACGTCGCCCGGATAATAGTCCGCGACGCGCCGGCCCTGGTTGGGACCATAGACCCAGATGAGATTGTGCAGACCTTTCGTCTGGGTGAAGTAACTGAACATGTGCTGCCAGACCTTGATGAAATCCGCCGGTGGCTGGCCACCCCACCAAAACCAGTCTCCGTTCATTTCGTGAAAAGGACGCCAGAGCACCACGACGCCCGCGGTCTGGAGTTCCTGCATGCCGGCGGCGACCGCGTCCAGCTGGCGCAACCACCGTTTATTGACCGGTGTGCCGGGCACCAGAACGTCGGCGATGTTTTGTCTTTTGTCATTTAAGCCGCCGCCCTCGGCTCGGGCCGGGTTGTTGAAATGGACACTTACACTGACGAGTCCGCCGGCGCGCCAGTATTTGATGAGCACGCGGTTCGGGGTGTGCGTTTCCACCCATTTATTTTTGAAGTCGTTATAGTCGACGCTGATCAAGGCCGGCCAGCGGGCGGTGGCTTTGAAAATCTTTTCCGGTGCCTCCATGCGGGCGTCCAGGCCGTAATTACAGAACTGGCCTGAAATGATTTTGAGTTCCGAGCTCGGCGGCAGTTGCTGGAAATAGCTGAGGATGGCCTGTCCACGCGCGGTCAGCTGTGGATCTGCGGGGGGCATGGAAAGTTCGGCGCGTCCGGCCGCAGTGAACCAGGGCAGAAGGGCGGCGAGACAGACGGCGCGGAGTTTCCTAATCATTTTCTGATGGTTAAGCGCTGATCTGTTTCGCGCAAGCGCCGGATGGATGCACCGCAAAATGTGCGGGCCCGATCCGGCGCAGGTGGCTCGCCTATCCGGCGGGACGATTTCCGCCGGATGGTCGTGACTAGTTTTTCAGGTTTTTTGCAAGGAAGGCTTCGATCCGGGTATAAAGTTCCACCTGATTGTCGAGATGGTGCATGCCGTGACCTTCGCTGCCGACGATGAGTGATTCGTGGGCCACGTGATTGCGATCCAGCTCTGAGAGCAGTCGCTTGGATTGGCCGATGTCTGCGATCGGGTCGTCACCGCCATGGGCGACGAAAACCGGGACGCGAACCTGATCCACATGCCGTACCGGGGAGATGGAATCGAATTTCTGTTTCTCATTTTTCGGGTCGCCCAGTTTGAGAATCAGCCGCCCATACGAGGGATTGTCGTATTTGTTGAATTTATTGTCGTTGATGAGTTGCTCCCAGTCGAACACGCCAGAGATGGTCACTGCGCAGCGGTAGAGCGACGGCTCGTTTACCACGCCGGAGAGTGCGAGATAGCCGCCGAAGGAACCGCCCATAATTCCGACTCGGGTGGCGTCAACTGAGCCTGAGGCGATCAAGGTCTTCACCGCGTCCGTCACATCGTCGTGCATCTTGCGGAAATCCCATTCGTCGCTCTTGGGAAACATCCAGCCGTAGCCCGTGGAACCGCGGTAGTTGGTCTGGAGGACGGCGTAACCCCGGCTGGCCAAGGCCTGCACCTCCCCATTGTAGCCCCAGTTGTCGCGGGCCCAAGGGCCGCCATGGGAAAGCACCACCAGCGGCGGGGGATTCTTTTTGGAGGCGCCTGCCGGTAGGGTGACATAGGCGTCGAGCTGGCGGCCGTCACGGGTCTTGAATTTTAGCACATTCATCGGCTGCATGCGGGCCGGATCGATCCAAGGGCGGGATTTCTTGAAGAGTCCCACGGTATGCTTTTCCAGATCGACCCAGTTATAAACAGCCGGCTGGCGGTCCGAATAGGTGGAGACGAGGAACAGTTTGCCGCCTTCGTCGCTCCCGATGATGCGGACGACGAGGCCGGGGAAAAATCCATCGAGGATTTTTTGGAGATTCCGATAGTTTTCATCGAACCAGACACTTTTCGGACCGTTCCGATCATACATGGCGCCAACGATGTTATGCGAAACGGGATCGTGATAGAGCCAGCCATTGAAATCGTATCCGCTGTCCTGCAGCAGAACCTCGCCCAATGCGCCGGTGCCCCCGTCCATAAATTGCAGTGCGCGTGGCTTGCCATCCTGACGGGGGCCCAGGACAACGATTTGTCCGCGTTGGTTGCCGTGGCCGAGCACATCGATTTCCTCAAGGTCGATTGGACATTTTTCCCAATTTTGGCCGACCAGCTGGTGCAAAGTAGTGAGGCCGTTTTGAGTGGTTAAACCAAATTCCAGTTCACCGTCCTTGTCGGCCAGGAAACCCGTATCGAAATCTCCTTTCGGACCATTGAGGCTGCTGGCGATGTGGCGGGTGTTATTTTCCTCGGCGTCTGCGACGTCACTGCCGCTCGCCCCAGCCCGGACCAGATTCACGATTTTTCCGGAGCGGATATCCGTGTTCATCGTGGCGACCACTCCCGCACCCTGGCCCGCGTTAAGGCTGCCCGAACGGATCCACATCAAGGGACGGGTTCTTTTTTGGGGTGGTACAGCGATCAGGTTTGATCCGACATACTGGAGGAGTGGATAGGCTGAGCGGAGATCGCCCACGTCAGCGGCGAACAGACCCAGCCCTGCCCATTTTTGGGCCGCGATGCCGAAGATGAGGCGCTTGTCGTTCAGCCAAGTGACCTCGTAAATGTCGTTGTCGCCGGTGGCGTCGTAGCCTTCGAGTTTACCGGTCTTCAATTCGTTCACCAGGAGGATATGGCGATCCTCGCCCGCGGTAACGAGGGCGGCGATGTGGGTGCCGGAAGGATTGAGTTTCGGCTCCTGGAGCAGGGTGCCCCGGAAGAAATCCATGAGCGGAATCTGCTCGGTGGCGGGGACGGGGGTTTCGCGCATGAGATCCAGTTTTTCAGCCGCGGTCAGCACGGTGGGTGCGAAAGCAAGGACGAGCGGGCTGACCGCGATTAGAATTTTTTTCCACTTCGACATGTTACTAATGGTTGGGGTTGGCGGTGTGCTGGCGTCAGCTCCGATTGTGCGGGGATGAACGCAGCCTTGGAATTAAGAGAAATACGGGCCGAGCGTGCAAGTCCCGACCAAGCGTAGGATTGGAGGCTGGCGGGGATGTGAAAGCATGGTGTGCTTCCAAAGCGCTTTTTGCGGCCGGAAGGGATCATTTTAATTTCAGCGTGCGGTAAATTTTTAATTATTTGGACGCCAAAGCGCGACAACTGCTGCGCGGCGGCTGCGGGACAACCCGGGCGGCCTCAGACAGAGAAGAAATCTGCGGCGAGTTCCACGTGCGCGGACCGATCTCCCCGGCGGTTCGCCGCCGCGCTGATCAACTCGGCCGACTCTGACTGATATCCTTGAAGAGCCAGGCTCGTGCGTAGGTCCAGTCCCGTTTGGCGGTGGGGACGGCGACGCCCAGTACCTCGGCGGCTTGGTCGAGAGTGAGGCCGACAAAATACCGGAGCTTCACGAGCTCGGCTTTGCGGGCGTCGTGGTGGGCCAGACGATCGAGGGATTCATGCACCGCCAGCAATTCCTCGTCGCGACCGGGGCTGGCGATGGCAATGGCGGGATCATCGACATCGACACGCCGCAATCCGCCGCCGTGGCGCTGGGCCTGGCAGCGTCGAGCGCGTTCGATCAAAATTCTGCGCATGGCTTCGGCGGCGGAAGCGAAAAAATGGGCGCGATTTTCCCAGGAGGGCTGCAGTGGACCGCCCAAACGCAGCCAGGCCTCGTGCACCAGCGCGGTGGGTTGCAAAGTCTGGTTGGATTCGCGGGCCATTTTGGCTGCCGCCAGTTTGCGCAATTCACCATAAACCAGTGGCAGCAGCCGATCTGCCGTCCCCGTCTCGCCCTGGTCGATGCCATTGAGTATAACGGTCAGATCTTCCATGAGCGGAACTCGTTTGCGAACGACTGACGCTGTGACAGCGAATTTTTCGGAGTACCGGGCGAGAGGTGATCGCGGGAGATCATGCCGGAGTTAGTTAGCGAGCAAGGGAAGGCACGTCAAATTCACGAACAGCCATAGGGGTGGCGCGGAGGAAGAGGGCGACGTTCCGGGCAATCTCGCGAGTGTGAGCAACCCGAAAGTGACGGCCAGGGCAAGGGCCACGGCCAGAAGGCTGACGTAAAATCTACGCCGGGTTTTCATGGGTTGGGCACTGGCGATGGGGGCAAGGCCGGTGGGTTGAGGGGTGGACTTGGCACGGTGTACTCCAAGGTGGTTTTTTTCCACTCGGCGGCCTTCACGGGTTGATCGGTGGCTTCATAGGTTTTCACCAGAAAATTTGCCGTGTATTTCAGCCGGTCGCGCCAGAAAAAGAACATGGGATCATTTTTTTCCGGACCCTGTTTTTTCAGACCGTCGAAAACCGAGAGAAGGAGAACTTCCGCTTCCGGGTATCTCTTCTGCACAACGAGGCTTTCGCCGATCGTAAACTCCGCGGAAGCAATCAGCCAGTGACCGGCCGGCAGGATTTTGCGGCGGAGGGCCAGGGCCTCGCGGGCGGTGGCTTCGCCTTCGCGTGGCTGTCCGGCATTATTTTGAATCCAGGCGAGGGTAGTGAGCGTCCAGACGATCAGGTCGCTCTCCGAGCCCCAGAGTGTACGGACCAAGGCCACGGCTA
>JANYDX010000335.1 GCA_025363395.1 Verrucomicrobiota bacterium | reverse complement strand
GCACCGGGCTCGGACTGTCGGTCTCGTATAACATCGTCCGCAAACACGGTGGAGAGATCAGCGTCGACAGCACGCCCGGTGTCGGCACCACCTTCACGGTCCGCATGCCTCTGCAAGTTCAGGATCTCACCCACCGCCTCATCGAGGTGGATCCCGCCAAAGTCCCCACCGGCACCTTGCCCCCCATTCAGCTTCCCCGCCCCGCGACACCACCCGATCACTCCCCTTGTGACGTGCTCCTCGTGGAAGATGACCCGCCTACTCGTGATATGATGGCGCGCATCCTCGAACGCCAAGGTTGGAAAGTGCGCACGGCCACCAATGGCCAACACGCCATCGATACGCTGGAGCAAGTTCTCCCCGCCACGGTCATCCTCGATTTAAAAATGCCCATCATGAACGGCTTTCAGTTCATCGATCATGTGCAGACCAAAGCCGAGTGGCGGCAGCTCCCCATTTTTGTTTTCACCTCGATGGACATTACCCAAGACATTCGCGAACGCCTCGCTGGCCGCACCGCGGGGATATTCCAAAAAGGTGATCACTCCCGGGATGACATCCTCCAACACGTCCAAGAAGCAGTGCAAGCCCACTTGACTGCCCAGAAGAACCAGCAAACCTGACCCACGTTCCCCATGCCCAAGATACTCCTAGTTGAAGATAACGAAATGAATCGCGACATGCTTTCCCGTCGCCTCGAGAAACGCGGCTACACCGTCGTGCTCGCCGTGGATGGAGCTGCGGGCATCGCCCAAGCCAAGGCCGAAAAGCCGGATCTGATTCTCATGGATATGAGTCTCCCCGTCATCGACGGCTGGGAAGCCACCAAGCAAATCCGCGCCGATGCCGAAATCGCCGCCACGCCGATTATCGCCCTCACCGCCCATGCGATGTCCAGTGATCGCGAAAAATGCCTCGCCGCCGGCTGTGATGATTTCGATACCAAGCCCGTGGAACTCCCCCGCCTGCTCGCCAAGATCGAGGAAATGCTCAAGAAAGGCCGTACCCCGCCCGTTTGATGAGCGCCAGTGCAGACGCCCCCTCTTCCCCTGGTGTCGGCAGCTTGCAGCCGCAATCGCTTGGCCCCTTCCTCAAGGCCATTCAGACCCGTGACCTCGAGGCTCTGACTCGCCTGCGTCACTCCCTGCGCACCCCGCTGAATCAAATTATCGGCTACTGCGAAATGCTGATGGAATCGGCCGAAGAAACCGGCGCGACCGAGATTCTCCGCGACCTGAAACGCATCCATACTTCCGGCGGACAACTCGTCGCTCTCATCAACGACGCCCTTGCTCCCTGGAAAATCGAGACCGGCAAGATTGACGTCGATACCATGCGCCGGGAAATGCGCACGCCGCTCAACGCCATCATCGGCTACGCCGAGCTCTGTCTCGATGAATCCACGGCTCCGGGCCAAGACGAACTCGTCTCGGATCTAAAAAAAATCCATCGGGCCGCCCTGAATCTCTACCATCTTTTCGAAGATAAAACTTTCCCCAACAAGTTCAATGTGGGCGCCCCCCATGGTGATGCCGGCATCGCTTCTCATGCCACGATCGGCACCTCCAGCATCGCCTCCACGACACCCATCGTCAGTAGCGCCGTCGAACTCACCGCCTCCCAGCACCCCACCATCCCCGCCAAGCTTCTCGCGGTCGACGATGACCCTTCGAATCTCGAAATGCTCACCCGCCGACTGCAAAAGCTCGGCTACGAAGTAACCAAAGCGGTCAACGGCCGCGTCGCCCTGCAAAAACTCAAGGAAGACGATTTCGATTTGGTTCTGCTCGATATTTTGATGCCCGAACTCGACGGGTTTCAAACCCTCGAATTCATCAAAGCCGACCAACGGATTCGCCATCTACCGGTCATCATGCTCACCGCGCTCGACGACGTGGAAAGCATCGTCCGCTGCTTGGAAGCCGGCGCCGAGGATTTCGTGCCCAAGCCCTTTAATCCCGTTATTCTCCGCGCCCGCATCGCCGCCTCCCTTGAAAAAAAGCGCCTCCGCGATCAGGAACAAGCCAATCTCGCCCAGCTCCAAAACGAACGTTCCAAGTCCGAGCGTCTCCTGCTCAACGTCCTCCCCCGCGCCGTCGCAGATCGCCTCAAAGCCGGCGAGCGCACGATTGTCGACAGCTTCCTCGATACCACCGTGCTCTTCGCCGATATCGTCGGCTTCACCCGCATCGCCGCGCGTAATTCCCCCAATCGTACCGTCCAGCTCCTCAACGATCTCTTCTCCAATTTCGACCGCGTCGCCGAGCTCTACCAGCTCGAAAAAATCAAAACGATCGGCGATGCCTACATGATGGTCGGCGGCGTGCCCATCATTAATCCCGACCACGCCGAAACGTGCGCGCACGCCGCCCTGGAATTTCTCGAAGCGCTGCGGGTTTTCAACCGCCGCCATCAACTCGACTGGCAAATCCGGATCGGCATGAACAGCGGTCCCGTGGTGGCCGGCATCATCGGCACCAAGAAATTCTCCTACGATCTGTGGGGTGACACCGTGAATATCGCCGCCCGTATGGAATCACACGGCCAACCCGGCCGCATCCAAGTCAGCGCGAACGTGAAGGCCCACCTCGAAGGAAAATTCGAATTCGAATCCGTCGGCCGCCTAGAAATCAAGAACATGGGCCCGATGGAAACCTTCTTCCTCTCCCGGAAGAAAACCTAGACGCAACGATTCGGTCGCCCCAAGCCCAGGTTAAGCCGTCCATTTAAAGACGAGTGTCGACAGGCCGGGCAACGTCAATTGCAGGGAGTGCCCCTGCCCGTCACACGGACGATCCGCCGCTTCACAGCCACCAAGGTTGCCGATGCCATC
>JANYDX010000331.1 GCA_025363395.1 Verrucomicrobiota bacterium | reverse complement strand
CTCGCGTTGGGTTGGTCTCTGGCCGTCCTCTACGCCGCCCTGCGTTCGCGCGAAGGCGCCGGCTGGTGTCTGGCCTGTGGCATCGCCCTGTCGATGGCGGTTCTGGTCCGCCCTACCAATGCCCTGCTCTTTATTCCCGTCGTCCTGGCTGTGGGTTTTCGACCCCTGAGTCTGCTCCAGCTGGCCGCGGGTGGAATTCCGGGCGCGATCTTTCTGGGGTTTTATAATCATCACGTCTACGGCGCGATCCTCACCACAGGTTACGGTGACGTGGGGACTTCCTTCAGCACCGGCTTCTTGCGGCACAATCTCGGCCATCTCTCCCACTGGATTCCAGGCCTTCTGTCCGCCTTGGTTTGCGCTGCGCTGGCTCTGCCGTTTTTACCCGGAAAGTGGTCGCGCGATGCGCGAATTCTGGGACTTTGGACCTTTTTGCTCATCGGATTCTACTCATTTTATTTTCATACCGGCGAAAGCTGGTGGTATGTCCGCTTCATTCTTCCGGCATTCCCGCTGTTGATCCTCGCCGCCCTCGCAGCGTGGCGTAAAATCCCGCTCCACTCCCCCGCAACCCAAGCCGGACTGCTCACCGTGATTCTCGTCGGCACCATCGCTTGGGAATTAAAGGTCAACCGCGACTTGAACCCGGTCTTTGTCGCCGACCAGGAAAAAACCTACGGACAGTCCGCGGAGTGGGCCCGGCAAAATCTCCCGCCCAACAGCGCGATTTTTTGCATGCAGGTGAGCGGGGCCTTTTATTTCTACACCGATTTTCTGCTGGTCCGCTGGGAACAGATCGAGCCGGGCTACATCCCCCCCCTGCTGACCGTGTTGCGTGATCAGCACCGCCCGGTCTACGCCGTGCTCTACGAATTTGAAACCGCCCAAGCCCTAGCGAGACTGGGCGGAGAATGGAAAAAAGTCACGACCGTCGGTGTGGCCACGGTCTGGCAACGGGAAAACTGATGCTGCTCTTCGACGCCACCCACACGAGCCATACGGCGGCCCAGACCGGTATTCAACGCGTCTGCCGCAGCTTGTTTGAGAAACTGCAGGAGAAAGGTGGGGCCGCTCCCGTTTGCTACGATCCGCACCTGATCGGATGGCGCACACTTGCTCCCGGAGAAGAATCCGTACTGCGCGACCGCAGTGGGGGCGCGGGCAAATCGCGCGGCGCCAAATGGACCCTCTCGCAGAAAATCTCCGGCGCCACCCGCCGCTGGCTGGACGCCAAGCCGGTCCTGCCCGACGCCTCGGGACTCATCTGCCCTGAATTGTTCTCCGCCAAGGTGGGGATTCATCTGCCCGAGATTTTTTCCGCCGTGCGCGGACCGCGCGTGGCCATTTTCTACGATGCCATCCCGCTCAAGTTTCCCGAACTGACTCCACCCGCCACCGTCGCACGCTTTCCCGCGTATCTGCGCGAATTACTCCAGTTCGACGGCGTGGCGGCGATCTCCGCCGACTCCGCGGCCAGCCTGCGCGAATACTGGCAGTGGCTCCGCGTCGCCAACGTTCCGCCCGTGACGGCGATCCCGCTCGCCGTCGACCCGCTCCGTCCATCCCTTGCCGCGGAAGATTCGGCCGCTACCGTGCCCAACGCCCTGCCGCGCATTCTGAGCGTGGGCACGCTTGAGGGCCGGAAGAACCACCTGGCCTTGTTGACTGCCGCCGCGGCCTTATGGGACGAGGGATTACAGTTCGAACTGCAATTAATCGGGCTCGCCCGGGCCGATACAGCCCGGGCCGCGCTCGACCTCATCACCGCATTGCAACGCGCCAGCCGGCCCTTGCTCTACGCCGGCAGCGCCAACGACGAACATTTGCATGCTGCTTACCGGCAATGTTCCTTCACGGTTTACCCGTCGCTGATCGAAGGCTTCGGACTGCCGGTTTTGGAAAGCCTGCAACACGGCCGGCCCTGCATTTGCTCGGGACGCGGTGCCATCGCCGAATCCGCCGCCGGCGGAGGCTGCCTTGCCCTGCCTTCGGTTGACGCCGAGAACCTCGCCGCGGCCATGCGTTCGCTGCTGAAAAATCCCGGAGAACTCTCTGCGCTAGCGAAAGCCGCCAGCAACCGTCAGCTTCAGACTTGGAGCGGCTACGCCGAAGCCATGAGTGACTGGATGCAGACGCTGCCGCGACGCCCGTGAGTGCGGGCCTTTGCGGTTGCTAAGCGGTCCGTTCTGACCCCTAGTCTGGCCACACCTTTCCATGGCTCTGTCTCTCTTTACCAAGACCAAAAAAGTCATCATCGAGCGCGCGCAAGACGACTACGCGACGAAGATGCGGTTGAAATACAAACCCTACTACCATGCGATGGATTCGCAGCAGGGCACCCATATCCGGTTGCAAGGCCGCGACATGATCATGCTGTCGAGCAACGACTATTTGGGATTGTCGTTTCATCCCAAAGTAATCGAAGCCTGCGGCGAAGGGGCCAAAGCCTGGGGCTCGAGCACGACCGGCGCCCGCATTTCCAACGGATCGCGCGCCTACCATGTGGCCCTCGAGGAAAAGCTCGCCGCCTTTCTCGGGCGCGAAGCCTGCCACGTCAGCGTTGCCGGCTACGTCTCCTGCTGCTCCGCCGTCGCCTCGTTTGCGCAAAAAGGCGACCTCGTCCTGGCCGACAAAAACATTCACTCCTGCCTGTGGGACGGCATCCGGTTGTCGATGGCAACCGCCGAGCGTTTCAGTCATAACAACCCCGAGGATCTCCGCCAGATCCTCAAGAGCGTACCCCACTCCACCCCGAAGATGCTGGTCGTCGAGGGCGTCTACTCCATGGAGGGGCACATCGCCCGTTTGCCCGAACTGACCCAGATTGGCGAGGATGGCGGCTGCTTCACCGTCGTGGACGACGCCCACGGCCTCGGCGTACTGGGCCGGCAAGGCCGCGGCACCGTCGATCACTTCAAACTGAACGACAAGGTCGATATCCTGTGCGGTTCGATGTCCAAGTCACTCGCCAGCACCGGCGGTTTTGTCAGCGGATCTCGCGAGTTGATCGACTACCTCCGCACCAATTCCAAGCAGACTCTTTTCAGCGCCGCCATCAGTCCCAGCCAGGCCGCCGCCGCGTCCGCCTCCTTGGATATTATCCAGACGGAACCGCAGCATCTGCAGCGCCTCTGGCGCAATACCAAGCGCTACCGCGAAATGCTCAAAGGCCTCGGACTCGACACTTGGGGCAGTGAAACGCCGGCCGTGCCGATCGTCCTCGGCTCCAAGGAACTCGTCTACCGCTTCTGGCAGGCCCTCCTGGAGAAAGGCGTATTCACCGTGATGTCCATCGCCCCGGCGGTGCCGCCCGGCAAGGATCTCATCCGTACCGCCGTCTCCGCCCTGCACAGCGACGAGGACCTGGAAAAAATCGCCGCCGCCATGGAGTATGCGGTCAAGCAAATGTAAGGAAGGCGAGGGCTGAGGCCCGATCTACCGCAACGCTCTCAAAAGCGTCTGCGCCGTCTCGCTCCACCGCGGCAGCGGTCGCGCCATCGCTTCCCGTTGCAGGCGGCAGCTGACGTCCGGGTCGGTCAATACCCTGCGCAATTTCGCCTGCCAGTCAGCCGCGGCGTGGACCCCGGCCACCAAGCAGCCGCCACCATCGGCGTTTTCGCGCAGCACGGGCAGATCGCTGCACACACACGGAACGCCGCGCCACAACGCTTCCAGTAAAGGCAGCCCGCAACCTTCCGCAATCGTGGGACAGGCCACCACTCGCGCATTCGCATACAGGCGGCCCAGTTCCCGGTCGCCCACCGCGACATGAAAATGAAAACGGTCCTCCTGCTTCCGCAGCGCCTTCATTCGCGCCGCGATCGGCTGGCCAAAATGCGGGTTCACGCGGCCGACGATATGCAGCTCAAAATCAATCCCGTCCCGCCACAGCGTCTCGCAGACGCCGAGCAAAAAAAGCTGGTTCTTGCGCGGTTCCACAATGCCGACGCACAGCAGCAATGGCCGTCCAGGCGCAATCACCGGATCGCGCTGCACCCGGTCTCCCCCATCGAAGTCGGCGCCCAGCGTTATCACCTCCACCTCCGCTCGCACCGTCACTCCCTGCCAGCGCCAGAAGCCGGTGAAATCCTCCCGCGTCGTCTCCGAGATCGCCCAGCATTTTTCGAAGCCCGCCAGCAACTTCATGTATTCGGGATGACGCTGCACACTTTGCGGCCAGGTGATCTGCGGAAACTGGACGGGAATGGCATCGTGAAACATCGCCCCGAGCCGGCAGGGCGGATTTTGGATGAAAGCAGTTATGCCGGGCCGCTCCGCCTCACTGAACATTTCCACAGTGAACAACCAGTCGGCCGCGCCGAAATTGACGGGCTCGCGGCGCGGACCCGCCACAAACATCTGCCGGCGTCCGTCCCACGACACCGGCGCAACCGTGGAACCCAGCTCCTCCAGCAAGCGAGAGGTCAGCCGCGTCAATCCCGAGCGATGCTTCGCCGCGCCCATCTTGGTGATGTCGTAGTAAATCATGGGACTTTATCGGCGGCCCCGAAAAACTCGTGCGCACAAAAACCATCGCCCGCTCTCCTGCCGCTCAACCTCTCCGGATAGTCTGTTTTTTTTCGCATTTTTCGTGACGTCTTGTGGCCAAAATCTTCAGCCTTTTATCGCAGACTCAAAGCACTCCACCAGTCGCGCCGTGTTCTTGTGCGCATTGTAATTCTCCTCGACCCAGTGCCGCGCCGCGCCGCGCAAGCTCTCAGCCAGCACGTCGTCTTCGCCCAGCCGGCGCAGCGCCACCACCCACGCCAGCGGGAAGTCCACATCCGCCACCAAACCTGTCCGCTCCTGACTGATCGCCTCCGTCGTGGCCGAAACCGGTGACGTCACCACCAACACCCCCGCAGCCATCGCCTCGGGAATTACATTGGGCAATCCATCCCGGTCGCCACTCGGCGCAATCACACCCGTGTGCAGCAAAACATCCGCCCAGGCGAGTTGCGCCCACACTTCCATCTGGGGCAACTGGCCGGTTAAATTCACCTGATCACCAAGTCCCATTTTTAAAATGGCGGCTTCCAATTCGGCCCGCAACGGCCCCTCGCCCACCAGCCGTGCCTCGAACGCAATCCCGGCCTCCTTCAGCGCCGCATAAATCCGCAACTGGTGATCGAGGCCCTTTTTCTGAACCAGCCGTGCGATGCAGATCAACCGCAGCGGCCGGCGGCCTTTTCGCAACGGCCTGAAATCCGGCCACGCCGCCAATCCGCGCCGGATGCATTGGATCTTCTCCGGCTCCACCCCGCGCCCGATCAGTTCCCGCCGGCCCATCTCGGTCGAGGTGTGGACGAAGCGTGCATGCAATAATTTTTCCCGCAGCCACCAGTCCCCCCCGTGCTCGTAGATATCATAGGCATGCGCGCCGCTGCTGTAGCGCCAGCCAAACATCCGCCAGAGCACCCAGCCCGCCGTGGCCGGCGCTCCCGCCCAAGCCCCATGCACGAGCGCCGGCGGATCCTCGCTCAACTGCCGCGCATAACTGCCCGCAAAGCCGGCCCCAAGCATGTTCTCCCAAAAGTTCAGCCACGAGGGCGCCGGCCGCGTCAGCACGCCCTCAAACAAATCCCGAATCAAACGCGGCCGCGCCACGCAGTTCCAGGGAATGATAAAAAGGAACACCCAAACCAGCCGCCATTTCGGAAAATTCTGCACCGGCAATCCGTTGAACTCACCGCCCCCGCCCCAGAGCGAATATAGTTTCAACCGCAGCCCCTTCGCCTGCAACGCCGCAACATCGCGCTGCAAAAACGTCTCCGAGGTTTTCGGAAAGGTCGTGAAAAGAAGGGCGATATGCGGTGGTTTTGATTCCAAGAGTGAGGAAGATAACAAAGGCTCAAATCAGCCTGATCAATTCAAAGCATCCTCACAAAATACACGCAATGCACGAAAATCAGAGGAGAAACCATCATCAGGTCACGGCCAACACGCTTCGCGGGAAGTCTGCTGCTTTACGCATCATTCATCCTGCAGTGTTTCGTATCATTTCGGGTGTTTCGTTGGCCACCGTTCCATGTTCATACCGTCGCCGCACCCGCCACGACGAGGAAGGCCGACAACGCCGGATCAGGCGGCACATCCTTGCGCCAGCCGAGCACGAGCCGGCTCTCGGG